>JAQIBZ010000526.1 GCA_027858815.1 Desulfobacteraceae bacterium | reverse complement strand
AATGACAGGACACTCCTGTTGTGATGAATCCCGTCTTCCCAAATAACCGGAGCCACCACCGGATCAATGATCAGCTGTTCATTGTCTAAGCCTGCTGCCTGAAATTTCTGGTACAGTTCCAGAGCTACGGAAATACAATCAGTTTCATCAATGGGTACACTACTGTTGGGATAAAGTAGATACCCGATAATTTTTGTTTGATATTTTTTTGCCAGGGGCAGGATGTTTTCCAGCTTGCTGGGTTCCAAGGAAAACCCGTTGATAATTGGCGGGTCAGGATGATGGCGGCTGGCCAAAAGACCCGCTTCTAAAGCCCGATGATTAGAGGTGTCCAGCAACAGCGGAAGCCGGGTCACCGACTGGACTGTTTTCACCAGAAACATCATTTTTGTTTCCGGGTCCCGTGTCAGGGGACCCGGATTGATGTCATTGGGCTGTGCGCCGGCATATTCGTATTTTTTTACAAGTTCCCGGATCGGAAAAGGTTCCAGGCGGTCTACCGCTACGGCGATGGCCTGGCGGGTGATTTGGAGATTATCGGCAACAATGATCATTCTTCGTATAAGTCCAGATCCGAATAATATTTTTCCGCACATTCCACGCAAATCGAATGACTGAACTCGGCATCCGAATGTTTCTGAATATAAGATTCAATCTGGTTCCAATACCCCTTATCATCCCTGATTTTTTTGCAATGGGAGCAGATCGGCAGAAAACCGCTCAATTGTTTTACTTTTCCCAGGGCTTTTTTAAGGTCTGAAATTAATGCTTCTCTTTGATGCTCTGCCTGCTGGCGGTCGGTGATATCCCTGAAAATACCAACCATAAAACGACCGGTGCCGATTGTTATGGGGGATGAGCTGATATCCGCATAAAAAACGGTTCCGTCTTTCCGCCTGACCGGTAAGTTTTCAGCCACTCTGAATTCTTTTCGCCGCTGCCGTTCGAATGTTTCCAGGACAAACGGCATATCCGCTTCCGGGTGAATATCGGTAACGGACAGTGTCAGGATTTCGTTGATGGCATAACCCGTCATCTCGCATATGGTTCGATTTGCCATAACAAACTTTTTGGTGTTCACATCACCGACGAGAATACCGTCCATCGCGTTATCAAAGATGGCCTTGAACTTTTCTTCACTTTCCCTGAGTCGGCGTTGGTCCCGCTTTCGGTCGGTGATATCGATCACCGCCCCGATCAATCCCCGGACGGTACCGGTCGTGTCGGTAAAGGTCGATTTGTGAAAGATGGTATCGCGCAATGAGCCCTTCGCATTTCTGACCTGGGATTCATAATGCTGGACACCCCTGTTCTCAAGAAGTTCCTTGTCCTTGGCATTGTAAATTTTCGCAAGATCCGGTGGATTGATGTCAAATACGTTTTTGCCGATCAGTTCGTCTCTTGTTCTGCCGAAAAACTTCTCGAAAGTTTCGTTGAATCCCAGATATCGCCCGTCTTTGTCTTTATAAAATACCGGAATCGGAATCGCATTCAACAATGTGCCGAGAAAAGTTTCATGTCCGCCGGTTGTTTCATTCGAGCACCTGTGATCGGCAATGTCAGCGGCTATTATCAGAAGGCAATTTTCATATCCAAAGGCGGTGATCGGAATTTTTGATACATGAATGGAATGGGTTTTACCATGGCTGAATGGGAATTTCCCCTTAGATATTATCCGGGGGGTCCCGGAATCTATCACCGCCCGATCATCGGCAAGAAATGCATCAATTTCATCCGGACTCGGAGAAGGAATTCTTGCAAACGCATATTCATATCTTCCGATCATATCGTCTGCCTGAGCACCATAAAGGTCGGCTGCTTTCGAATTAACCAGAATGAATTTTCCGTTTCGGTCTTTGATGATAATGCCGCATGGAACCAAATCAATGATCCGGCGAAACAATAATTCGGTGTGTCTTCCGGTTGATTCGAGTTCTTCAACTTTTTTTTCAAGTTGCTCATAGGTTGGTTTTTCAGGCATCTCTATATCTCCACCAGGAAAACAGCTATGCTTATTAATGTAACTACCTGAAACTAATGCTATTATGTTTTCTGCTTTTCATTAATGCATTGCCCAGATATTCTGAAAAATCAGCTGGCTGCTTTTCTTTTCCTTGCGATATGTATGGTGAGCGGGTTGCGTGCTGATTATATATCCGTTTATCCGCTAACCGTTCAGCGGATAAGCGGATAAAAAAAATTACCAGTTTTCATACAGCAGCTCAAAAAATTCCCTAGGATGAACACAGGCCGGGCACTTGTCCGGGGCTTCTTCTCCCACATGGATGTATCCGCAATTCAGACAACGCCAGGTTCTTTCTTCGTTCCGCTTGAAAACCCGGTCAGCCGCCAGGTTGCCGGCCAGTTCCCGGTAGCGTTTTTCGTGCTGCTTTTCAGAAACAGAGATGGCATCCCAGGTGTCTGCGGCCCGTTCAAAGCCTTCTTTCCGGGCAATTTTTGCAAAACCCGGATATAATTCTGAATGCTCGAATTTTTCTCCGTCTGCCGCAGCGATCAGGTTATCATAGGTGCTTTTGATCACACCGGAAGGAAAACTCCCGGTAATTTCAAGCTCGCCTCCGTTGAAAAATTTAAAAAATCGCAAAGCATGCTCACATTCCTGGTCAGCTGTTTCTTCAAAAATATCTGAAATCTGGACATATCCGTCTTCTATTGCCTGCCGGGCGAAATAAGTATACCGGTTTCTGGCCTGGGATTCACCGGCAAAAGACAATAGCAGGTTTTTTGCTGTCTGGCTTTCCCTGAATTTTCCCATAATGATAATTCCTTAATTGTTAATCATCTTCCAGCTCAATGGCATCCGCGCCGCATTCTGCGGCTGCCTGTCTGACAAGATCCTTATATTCATTAGGAATTTCATCAAACTTGACGGTTGATTTGAGTTGATCTTCATCATATTCAAAAACGTCGGGACAAAGTTTGTTGCAATTCCGGTCACCCATGCATTGATTGGTAATCACGACTTTCATTCTTGCCTCCTTGGAGTTTTTTTGGGTTAGTTTAAATAGTCTCTGAACGAAAACCCTGAATCCAGGTGTGTCATTACGAGAAGTGAGGAACGAACGACGAAGTAATAATCCCCTGTCGATAAGGAAATTGCTTCGGTCGTACCTCCCTCGCAATGACAGAAAAAGTGCAATTTTGAGACTTTCCGTTCAACCACTAATTACCAAATGCTTGGCATGCTTTTCCATTAATTATTGGTTATTAACAATTGGTTATTATTCTCGTTTGTGAACTTTTTTAATAATCAATAATCAATAATCAACTTTTAATTTATAATTGTTAATTTTTAAACCCCAAAGCCGTCTAGTTCTCCTATCAGGCTCGGACTTGCTAAAACTGAAGATGACAATTATTGGTTTCTGGCAGAATCCTCACACCCGCAAGACGCACACGAACAACTTTTTCCTTCTGCCTTTTCAAAGGCTTCTTTACCTTCTCTGTAAGCAAAAACAGAGATCGCAACAGCACCAATGGCGTCTAATCCGCCGAAACCGGTGAGTTCATATCCCAGGCTGGAAGCCAGCAGCACAAATGAAAGGATCAGGCAGGTTTTTGTGCAATTGGCGTCTGCAATAATGGCATCAGAACCAAGGGCTTTGCCTACCTGTCGTTTAAAATGAATCAGCACCCACATGGTGAATATAGAGATCAGTGAAATCACAATACCCCAGAACGTGGTCTCCGGGTGATGCCCCATATATAAATTAATGCCTGCCGAAAAAACCAGGCCCACAGTTAACAGATAAAAGGCGCTGCCGGTAATTTTTAACGCGGTTTTTTCAAAAAGGTCCGGGTCATTTGATTGCAAGGCGTTGATTCGTTTGACCATGTGCCAGATGCCGATGCCGGAGATTACTTCCACAAAAGAATCCACGCCAAACCCGAAAAGAGAAAGCGTCTTGTCATCAATGGCAAATGCAACCGACACCAGGCCTTCTATGATGTTGTATAATACTGTTATTCGGGCCAGTATAAGTGCCCGTTTATATAGTTTTTTATGGTTTGACGAGTGCTGTTGGGCTATTATTTCCATTTTGAAATCTCCGTTCAAATTCAGTCTTAATTAAAATAAGCATCGTAGTGCTCATATCAATCTTAGAAGGCGTATGTTTATAACAAACAGGAATTGCCGCTGGGATGTAAAATGAAAAGAAGAGAATAAAAACGAATTACGACACGATGATATCATCTTTTTCAAGGGATGGATCCGTTGCCAGGCTCAGGCATTGAATGTCAAACATTTGTTTTAATGTATCAATATTTTTTTTATTTAACCCCTGCATACGGGACAGACTTTTGGGATGAACCGTCAGGGTCACCGAATCATTGAAAGAGGGTTTTTCTTTGATTTTTTTGGCTGCTGCATCCAGTAAAATCTTTGAAAACACCATGTGTCCCAGCGCCGGATGATACGGCCCTGCAAGAACAGTCATCGGATCATCGAGTTCATCAGATGCCTGCAGACCCATTCGAATCACATTAATGCGGTTTTCCTGAAATAACAGATATAGCTTTTTAAGTTGCGCCACGCATTCTTCAATGGACAGCGGCTGGTATTTCCCTCTTTTATACAGATCGGCAAGCTTACTGCCGGCAATAACCAGTGTTGGATAAATTCGAACAAAATCAGGTTTTAATGCAATAATTTGCCGGGCGGTTTCCAGGCACAGGGCTTCATTGTCCCCGGGCAGCCCGGTCATCATCTGCAGTCCGATCTGATATTTTTCCTGCTTGATCAGGGATACGGCATGGATTGTGTCTTCTGCGATATGTCCCCGGTTGGCCTGTCTGAGAACCCGGTCATCCATGGATTGTACTCCCAGTTCAATGGTCGATACGGGATACGAACGGATCAGGTTGAGCCTTTCTTTGTCAATCGTGTCCGGACGCGTTGAAAACCGGATGCCGTCGATCTTTTTTGATTCAACAAAAGGCACAACATGATCCAGCAGATTTTGAATTTGCCCTGCTGCAAGCCCTAAAAAATTACCGCCGAAAAAAGAGACCTCTGTTCGGGACCGGTTTTTTCTTCTATATTCTAAAAACTTATTAATTATCGAATGAATTTCTTTTTCCGAAGGGTTGGCACCGGATGTGCCGGTGATCACCTGTTGGTTGCAGAAAATGCATTGATGGGGACACCCGCAATGGGGAATGAATATGGGAATAATAAATGGTTTAAAAGGTGGTTTCATTCAAAAGTTTCACAGCTTCTTGTGCAGCCGCCTGTTCAGCCGCTTTTTTGCTTTTTCCAAGCCCCCGGGTAACAATATCGCCCACTACAAGTTCGACTTCAAATGTTTTGTCGTGGTCAGGCCCGATTTCATTGACAATGCGGTAATCCGGTTGCGATTTGAATGATGCCTGCACAATTTCCTGAATTCGGCTTTTAAAATCTTGATTTTTTTCAGGAATTGCAAGTTCGTCAAACAAGCCGGCAAAGTGAAGGCGGATCACTTCAAAAACGTTATTAAATCCGCTGTCCAGATAGACGGCTGCCAGCAATGCTTCTACTGTATCGGCAAGTATGGAGCTTTTTTCCCGGCCGCCGGACTGCACTTCGCCTTTGCCCAGCTGGATAAATTCACCGAGGTTGATACTTTGCGCAATGGCAGACAGCTGAAATTCATTGACCAGGTTGGATCGAATTTTTGACAGATCTCCCTCATTGAGTTCAGGAAATCGATCCATTAAGAGATGGCTGATTATCAGACTTAGTACGGAATCTCCTAAAAATTCAAGCCGTTCGTTGTCTTGTATGTTTTTGTCCAAAAGCTCGTTGGCAAAAGAGCTGTGCCGCAGGGCGTGTTCGAGACGTTTTCTGTTATCAAACGTATAACCAAGATTTTTTTCAAGAACGGATAAGTCGGGATTGTTCATTTTATATTTAATATTCCGGATTCGTTATTTTTGATTTATCAATTTCAGTTTCTGGAATTGGGCCCGTTTGATTGCAAATGGGTGATTGTATATACCAAACGTTCGTAAAGGATATACGGCACAGAGAGATTGCCCGTACCCGTGCCGATCCAGACTTCCGGGTTGATCGCCCCGTGAAAATCAGAGCCGCCGGTGGTCAGTAAACCAAATATTTCTGCAAGTTCAATAAAATAATCGGTTTCTTCTACCGAATGGCTGGGATAATAAGCCTCGATTCCCATTAAGCCCATGGGCACCAGCTCGGAAAGAAAATATTCATATGCATTAAAATCCACAACGTCCAGCAGTCCGGGATGGGCCAGAATGGGAACACCGCCGGCTGAAAGAATTAACGCAATGGCTTTTGCACAATCAACCCGAGGCTTGTCAATGTAAGCGGGGTTTCCTTTTCCAATATACGTATCAAACGCCTCATTAATGGATGGTACGAATCCTTTTTGCACCATTACCCTGGCAATATGCGGCCGACCGATTTGAGCATCTTTTTCAGACGATGAAATGACTTCATCCAGAGATATGTCAAAGCCCAGCTCGTTTAACCGGGCAATTATCTGCGGATTTCTGTTTTTCCGTGCACTTCTCTGTTGCTGTAAGGTTTGGTTGAGATCCGGGTGGTCAACACGGATGCCGTATCCCAAAATATGAAAACTACCGGAAGCACTGAAAAAATCAGGAGATGCTGCACTGATCTCAACGCCGGTCAAAAATTTGACCGGGCCGAGCATTTGAGGATGCGCCAATATTTTTTTGGCACCGTCAATGGAATCATGGTCGGTTAAGGCAAAGGCCTTTATACCGGCTTTTTTTACAAGAGAAACGATGTCAAGCGGATCACGGGACCCGTCGGAAGCCGTTGAATGTATATGTAAATCGATATTTCCGGAGTTATAACCGGATTTATAGTCCAAGAGCCTTCTCTAAAACTTCTTCTTTGGTTTTGCATTCAATGCATTGGGTGGTAACAGGACGAGCCTGTAGACGATTAATGGAAATATCCTCCCCGCATTTTTCGCAGATACCGAAGGTGCCGTGATCAATTCGGTCCAATGCTTTTTTTACTTTTTTGATGAGCTTATGTTCCCTGTCCCGAATTCGAAGTTCAAAATTACGGTCCGCTTCATAGGTTGCCCGGTCAGTGGGGTCGGGAAAATTATCTTTGGGGATGTTCATATCGGAAACTGTATTGTCTGCCTGACTCAACAGGTCTTCCATGCGTTTTGTTAAAAGGTCTTTGAAAAAGGCCAGATCTTTTTTTTTCATCGCTTATTTTCCCCTTTCAATCATCATGCATCAAGAAAATATTCTTATCTGTTGTTCTGTTCGTACTATTTCAGAGAAGGAATCATTAACATAGATTTTTCGCAAAATAAAGGAAAATTTTTTAAAATATATTATATAATAAGAGGGTTTAAAGAAATGTCAAATTACTGGAAACAGATGCAGTATAAAATACGGAGGCATTTGTATTCAAGAGGATTGTCATTTAGGGAAGTGGAAAATATTAATATACCGGAATTGCGCAAAATTTTTGGTTGTATTTAAGGCGCATCAACAGGCACATAACGTGTTATGTAACTGTTAATGCAACGAAGAAGACGACCAAAAAGGCAAGCAAGTTTGGTATATTAATTTTTGGAAGTTCCCTTACTCTTTTTCTTTATCCAGATTAAACAGATTTCTTGTGTAATCCAGATAAACGGATTTATTCCGGTGGGGTCCGGGGGCTTTGAGAAAGAGGGTCGGATCATGAAGGATTTTTTTGACTATAGAATCCGCCATTCTTTTAAACGCCATCCGGTCATCTGCGGACAGGTGCTGTAATGTCTGCATGGTTTTTGATAATTCAGCATCTGCGATGACATCCAGCTTGGTTCTCAAAGCGATTATTGTCGGTATAACATCTAAACTTTCATACCAGTCTGAAAATTTGATCACGGATTCATCAACAATTCGTTCGGCTTTTATGGATTCTGCGTTGCGGGTTTCAATGTTTTCATTAATAACGCCCTGAAGATCATCAATATCATACACATACGCATTTGATATCCGATTGATGGTCGGATCAATGTCTCTGGGAACGGCAATATCAATAAAAAACAGCGGCCGGTTTTTGCGGGACCGCATGGCTGGCTTAACCTGATTTTTGGTAATTACGTAATCCGGGGAACCTGTTGAACTGATAATGATATCAACCGTTTTTAGTTTTTCCGGAATCTCTTCCAGGCGGATGGCATGGCCGTTATAACGTTTGGCCAGTTCAACACCAACGGAAAGCGTCCGGTTTGCCACCAGCAGATGGCCGGAAACGGTATTCCGGATGAGATGTTCCACAGCCAGTTCGGCCATTTCTCCGGCACCCACCAGCATGACGATTTTGTCATCTAAGGTATCAAATATTTTTTTTGCCAGTTCAACCGCTGCATAACTGATGGAAACCGCATGCCCGCCGATGCCGGTTTCGCTGCGGACACGCTTTGCAACGGTAAAGGCTTTGTGCATCAGGCGGTTGAGTATCAATCCGGTACTTTTTTTATTTACCGCTGTTTTAAAGGCCTCTTTAACCTGGCCGAGAATCTGGGGTTCGCCGATCATCATAGAATTCAGGCTGGATGCTACCCGAAATATATGCTGAATAGATCGGGTTCCGGAAAAGATATACGTGCTTGCCTTTAATCCTTTTGGCGCGACGTTTTTCGTTTCTGAAATAAAAGAAGAAATGGTTTCAATGGCTGAAATCCGATTTTTTGTCACCATGAGTACTTCAACCCGGTTGCACGTTGAAATGATCATCACCTCACTGATGAGGGGAGATTCCTGAAATAATTTCAATGCGTTTTCTGTTTCTTCAGTGGAGAATGCCAGTTTTTCCCGTAGTTCAACCGGTGCCGTTTTATGGTTAACACCGATCAGAACAATATCAGACATCTCCGGTCCGGGTTTTGGTCCGGGTTTTGGTCCGGATGTCGGCCTTGCTGCAGAAATGACTGTTGGGGTGACTATCGGAGCATCATTACCATTTTGTGAATTCATTATGGTGACCCTCCAGCAGGAAATTAACCCCAAAGAATGTGAATAACAGCGCAGCAAACCCGACAACTGCCATAATAGCAGCCAGCCGTCCCCGCCATCCGGCAACCAGCCTGCCATGCAGGAGAGCTGCATAGATCAGCCAGGTAATCATTGACCATATTTCTTTGTTGTCCCAGCTCCAGAATTTTCCCCAGACCAGTTGAGCATAAACAAAACCGGTGATCAGCCCGATGGTCAGCATGGTAAATCCGGTGATAATAAATGTGTAGCCGGTTCTGTCCAGAAATTCCAGAGACGGTAAGCGCTTTAAAAAGAAACGGTTGTTTTTTGTTTTGATGGTATGTTCCTGAATCAGGTATAATATGCCGGTGCCGCAGGCCAGTGCCAGAGACGCCTCGGCAATAAAGATAATCACAATATGAACAACCAGCCATAAGCTTTTAAACAAAGGGGTTGACGCAACGGCAACCGAAGGAACACAGAGTGCAAAAATCATTATAGCGGTGGTCAGGGGGGCGGCATAAACACCTAAAATGTTCAGCCGGTATTTGTGTTTGAGCACAAGAAAAACACCGGCAAGTGTCCAGGCTGCAAATAAAAGGGTCTGATGAAGATTTTGGGCCGGAAAATAGCCGATTTTGAAAAATTCATATCCGACCAGGCCAGCGTGGAGGGCAAACCCGGCCATCATAAGACGGTATGCCAGACGATGGTAAATTCCTTTCTGGGCAAATAAAAATAGAATATACCCGGCGGAACTCAACAGGTAAAATAATATAATTATAAATAATATCGAAGTCATATACCAGTCCCTAAAATTATTCCGTTCTCAGCTGCATTCTTTAATTGATTAGCGCATCATAGGTGTAGCCGTTGCCCAGAACATCAAAAAGAATCCGGTTAATACGCTCTTTTTCATTATTTTTGATCATCTCCGGCAAATTATGGCTGATCAGTTTTTCAAAAATTGGTTTGTGGGCTTCAGGGGCATGTTCTTCTGCAAGCAGTTTCTTCCTGATTTCTCCCATGAGCGAAAGAAACAGGGCATACTCGTCTCCGAAGGTTTTCTCAAGGTCTTTTCTTAGTTTTTTTGCAAACGCCGGGCTTTTTCCGGAAGTAGAAACAGCCAGGCAAAAGTCTCCCCGCCGGATGATTGCCGGGAGGATAAAGTTACAGATATCCGGAACATCGGCAATATTACATAACATATTTCGATGTTCTGCATCTGCATTGATCCGGCGGTTTAATTTTTCATCATTGGTGGCACCGATCACCAGAAATTTTTTATCCAAATCGCTGGTTTGATAAGGCCGCGGAATCAGCGTAATGGTCGAAGTCAGTTCAAGGCTTTTTAATGCCTCGGAAAATTCGGGACTGACCACGGTAACAATGGCCTCACATTCCATTAAGGTTTTCGCCTTTCGGGAGGCAACGGATCCGCCGCCTACCACCAGGCATTGTTTCTCTTTAATATCTAAATTTACAGGATAAAACATGAATTTTAATCCAGTTGAATGGTTAGCAGATCCTCGGCCAGAACCAGAGGACCGGCATAGGTTTTGCGGCATTGTTTTTTAATGTCTGCCGGACCGCATTCCGGTGGACCACATTCCGGATAAAAATGTGTGAGTACCAGTTTTTTTACATTTGCCAGACTCGCCATCTTACCGGCATAAGACGGTGTTAAATGCCCGTCTGTTTTCATTTGATCGGGCAATGCGCATTCACAGATAAAAAGATCTGCGTTTTGCGCAAGCGCGATTAAATTTTCGCTATAATCCGTATCTCCGGAATACACCACCGTGGTGCCGCCCGGGGCAGTTATTTTAAATGCAATACTTTCAGGGCTGTGTTTCACCGGTGTTGTGGTGATGGTAAATCCATTAAATATATGCTCATCTTTGCGGCGGTTGTCAAATTCTATGATATTTAACCGGCCGCTGACATCAATCCATTGATTATAAATCGTTTTCAGCTGATTGTAAAATGTTAGAAACCCGGTGCCGCCGCACAAAGTAAGCATCTGATTTCGCCGGTGGATATCCGGGTATTTGTTTGCAAACAAAAACGGCACCAGCTCGCCGGTATGGTCCGGGTGGAAATGGCTGAAAAAGACATGGGAAACATCAAAAATGGTTACCCCGGCTTCCAGAAGCCGGCACATGGTGCCGGGGCCAAGGTCAAACACAAGGTTTTTATCATCTGCCTGAATCAAAATGGAACAGGCGCTCCTATCAAGCGAGGGGACACAGGTTCCGGAGCCGAGGATGGTAACCGAAATATCATTATTTTTTGGTTTTTTTTTCACACTTCGGCTTATTCTCAAATTGACTGATGATCCATGCTATGAGTTTTTCCGGATCATTGATATCTGTTCGGTCTTCTAACAGGAAGATTTGTGCTTCTGCCCGGGCCATACTGCGATGCCCGCCGGCAGAACCGTACATTCCGAATTTATTCGACATCAGCGTGCCGGCATTTTTACGGGTCCCGTCATTTCGAACCACTATAATCAGCTTGTCTTTATGGATTCCGAAAACAACGCTCCAGGTAACTAAGTTAAACCGCATGAAAAAATCTGCAATCAACACACAAATATCCGTATTTTCGATTGATCCCAAGTGGACAAAAATTTTATTTCGGGAGATTATGTAATTGTTAATTGCTTTTGTAAAATCACTTAAAAAATCAAGACGCAGATCTACCTGTTCAATCTTTCGGGCCAGATGTACATTTACGTGTTTAAAAAGAAACTGAAAGGCGCGCATATCTTCATTAATGGCTTTTCTTTCAAAATTGGCCGTATCGGTTTTGATGGCATAAAAAAGTCCGGTGGCAAGCTTGGGCGATGGTTTGATCTTTGCGGCCCGCAAATATTCCGTCATGATACTGGCGGTGGCTCCGTACTCAGGCCGGATATCACTAAACGGTGCCGCAATCCCCGAGTTTTCATGGTGATCTATGATTGCCGTATATTCAAAATCTGCAAATGCGTCATTGTGATCCGGCTGGGAATCAATAATGATAAATTTATTATAGTGGTGGATTTCCACCTTGGTCAGATGAATGAGCGTGACGTCAAGAAGCCGGATCATTGCCATGTTATCCGGCCGTGTGATGGTATTGATGTTGGATATGGTTACATTGGTCACCCGCCGCCATAAAATTCGTTTAACGGCCATTGCGCTGGCAATGGAATCTGGATCTGCATTAATGACAATCAGAACATGATCGGAACCGGTGAACTGATCATAAAACCGGTTTAATTTTTCTATATTTGTTGAAGACACGGTAAACCGGCCTCTATTGTGATTATGGGGTATGTGTTTAAATTCAATTGAACCATCACATCATAAAACTCCATAAAACGCCAGCCGCCACCGCAGATCCGATCACGCCGGAAATATTCGGCGCCATGGCATGCATGAGCAGAAAATTGGTTGGGTCTTCCTGTTGTCCGACAATCTGAACAACCCTGGCGGAATCGGGAACTGCGGACACCCCGGCAGCCCCTAACAACGGGTTGATTTTCGGACGTAAAAACAGGTTTAAAAATTTGGCAAATAAAAGGCCGCAGGCAGTTGCTACGCAGAAGGATGCGGCGCCCAGCACAAAAATAAGTACGGATTTGGGTGTCAGGAAAACATCTGCCTGGGTGCTTGCGCCAACGGTAAGTCCCAGTAAAATGGTTACCGTGTCAATAACAGCCGTTCGCGCAGTCACGGCAAGTCGTTCAGTGACAACCGCTTCTTTAAGGAGGTTGCCGAAACACAGCATTCCCAGAAGGGGAATGGCGGCCGGCGCAATGAAACAACAAAGCAGCAATGCCACAATGGGAAAAATTATTTTTTCCATTTTTGAAACGATTCGCGGTTCTTCCATTCGGATCAATCGTTCTTTGCGCGTGGTCAGTAATCTCATAATCGGCGGCTGGATAACCGGAACCAGAGCCATGTAAGAGTAAGCGGCCACGGCAATCGGACCGATTAAGTCCTTTGCCAGCGCCGCAGTGAGAAAGATTGCCGTTGGGCCGTCAGCGCCGCCGATAATGCCGATGGAAGCTGCTTCGTTTGGCGAAAAACCCAACGCCAGGGCGCCTAAAAAGGTGATGAAAATTCCGGCCTGGGCGGCTGCACCCAGCAGCATTAAGACCGGCCGGGCAAGTAGTGTGGAAAAATCCGTCATAGCACCGATACCCAGAAAAATCAGGGGCGGATACACTCCCTGGGTGACCCCAAGATATAAATAATGCAATACGCTGTTGTCTTCATAGATTCCCAGTCCCAGACCTTTAAAGACCGGAATATTACCGACAAGGATCCCAAAACCGATGGGTACCAGCAGAAGCGGTTCATAATGCTTTGCAATTCCAAGATATATAAAGACACAACCAATACCGATCATAATAAAATTCCGATAGTCTGCCAGTGCAAACCCGGTATTGGAAAAAAAATCCATCAGCAGTTCCATGAGTGCTCATTACTCCTTTTCAAGAATCGTTGCATACACGTCGTGATCCCAATAATAAAGCCCTTTGGCATCAGGAACAATCAGCCTGGCGGACAGCAGATCATTAACCGTGGAATGCGGACGTCCTAAATCGATTTTTTTTGCCAGCAGAATCAATTTTGGCAGTGAAAATGGGTCCTTCATTGACTGGGTCAATACGTGAAATTGACGTGCCGACTCATTAAAACTTTCGCTGGCTTTAATTTTACGATGAAGACCCGTTTTTTTCGGTCTGGAAAACAGCCTTCCTGCTTTTTTAATATATTCATCTCTTTTTTCCCAAATAGTTATGCCTTTATGCAGTTGGGAGATGATAAACGATAATGTACACAGTGCAGTGAATACAATACAAACACCTGTTATTGAGATGTTCCATCCATTATAAAATGCGATGGCTTCAAGCCCTTTCAAATTAAAATTCCTCCCATAGGTGTTGTCGATGTTTTTATCTGATACTATTGACGGTTAACTTTCGTCGTTGAGCATGCCCTTTACAAAGGCTTTTCTTAACCGGACAATTTCGGTGACTTTTTTTGTAATTTTGCTTCCCAGTCCGGAGTCCTCCTGCATTAAATGGAGGAATTCTTCCACATGGATGGTGAGAACTTCTCCATCTGTGAGCGCAACAACGCTTTCGTGAAAGGTAAACGGTCCCGCTACTGTGGACCATCCAAGCATGGCCCCTTTGTTGTGAAGCGTAAACGCCCTGCCATCCTTGAAGTAGATCATATAATTTCCGGAAATAATAATATAAAACATTTGAGGCGTATCCCCTTCCCGAATGAGGCGTTCCCCTTCAAAAACTTTTACCGGATAGAGGATGGGAAGAATTTTATCAAGCTCTTCAGGAGACAGGTCCTTGAATAGATTAATTTCTTGAATGTTCTGAAGATCAAAATGCATATTCAATACTCTTTTTAAAACGTCTTTGGTAAATTATTACTCTCATCTTATTGATAAAGCTGATTCAACAATGGATCATCAGGCATAGTGAATCATTATTTTTTTGATAATAAACTGTATATATTAGAATTGATCAATTCTGGATGTCAATGAAAAAGAAAATAAGGGGTTATTGGGCGGTGAAATGCAGAGGATAGAACGGTTTTTACAAATGAAGTTTTGATGGCGTCGCAAAAAGTCCCATCTACTGCGTTGTAGCAATTTTTCAGCCACTCAAGATACTACATGTATGATTTCTTGTCTGAAAAATCACTACGCCTTGTATATGGTACTTTTATCTTAGCCATCTGGATACTTTTTACGAGAGCATCAAGTTTTAAGCGAGCAGATTTTACAAAAATAAATAGGAGGGTTTAATTAAAGATTTTTATTTCAACCCGTCGATTCAGTTTTTTCCCAATGCCGGTCAGGTTTGATGAAAGGGGTTGTTCGGATGCATAAATCGTTGTGGTGAGTCGTTTTTGGGAAACGCCTTTGGCGATCAAAAAATCCTTTACCGTGTTGGCTCGTTTTAGTGAAAGTGCTAAATTTTTCTTGTTTGAACCAAAGCTGTCTGAGTGACCGGCTATTTCCAGCTTAACGTCCGGGCTGCGCTTGATTAAAGGCGCGGCTTTTTCCAAAAGCGCCTGATATACCGGCAAAATCTTCATGTCGCCATGATTGAAATGAATGACTTCAAGGGTGGTTCCTGCCGGCAGGGCTGAAAGATTTTTTAATGCAATTTCCGGCAGCAGCGATCCGGTCACCCGGATTTCAGAGCGCCTGTTTTTTGCCGGTCCCATATCGGAGTTATTGTCATAAAACGGGTCTGACTCTCCATATCCGATCAGATACAACTGATTGTCAGACACACCGTTTATTGACAGATATTTTTTGACACTGCCTGCTCTTCTTCGGGATAAAATCTGGTTGTAGGCGTCTGATCCCACAAAATCCGTGTGTCCGGCAATTTCAAAAACAAAATCAGAGTGTTTTTTTAATATAGGAAGTTGATGGGATAATAACGATTTTTCATAAGGGTGCAGCTTGTATGAATCAAACCCGAAATTAACGGTTTCAAGAATCATGCATGGCGGGAGTGCAATAACACTTTCAAAGGACCCTTCAGGCGCAATGCTTTCAAGCGTTTCCGGAGTCCATGGGGTTGCGTTGGCTCGATCGGCCGTCGGCGGTGCCGGTTGGGGATGAAATAATTCAGCGCGGTAGGCGGATTGCCGGGCCAGGGCCAGTACATTTTTTGCGGGCTGATCAAAGCATTTCCAGTATGCAATGGCTGCCTGTTCGCCCAGTTCCATGGCCTTGTTGATTCTTTTTTCTGCGTAAAGGCCATCGGCGGATGCTTTGGCGGACTCGATGGTCAGGCGGGTTTGGTGGAATTCCTTGGGAGCTGTTATGGCTTCATCTTCCACGCCGAAATAGGATGTCTGAAATGACTTGCATCCTATTATTAAGACAAGGCAGATGATTGCCAAGTAAATTAATCCAGCTGAAAAGAAATTGATTTTCATTAAGCTTCCTTTGGGAATATCCATGCCTTGCGTCAGTCGCGCTGAATCGTGTATCATCCGGACCTATTGACATACCAAACTTGAGCAGTTTATACGGAACAATGTTTTTTGTCAAGCCAGAAACGTTTTAATAAACAGGAATAATTGCTTTTATCACTTGATGTCCGACCCTGTATATTTTGCTTGCTATTTGTTATTGTAGCGTTTAAACACATTTTATAATGTCTGAATGTTGATTTTGATAAAATATCAGCTTCAGCAGGGAGCGCAAAAAGATGTTTTTTTTGCATTGCCAATGAATTTACAATATAAAATATTTTTTATGAGTTATGTAATAGGCTGACGCCACCCAGACTCGTCTGGGTGGCGTTTCTTTTTTTTGGGGAGGTACAAAGTGGCCCGTCTTCTGGTCATTGATAATTACGATTCTTTTACCCATAATCTGGTTCAGATGTTTATGCACTATGATCTGGAAATAAATGTTTTTCGTAGTGATAAAATCAGCATAGAGCAGATTAAGGAGCTGGATCCGGACTATATTCTGATCAGTCCCGGGCCAAAAGATCCCGTAAATGCGGGGATTTCTGTTTCAGTGGTAAAGGCATTTGCCGGGAAAATTCCGATTTTCGGCGTTTGTCTGGGCATGCAATGCATTAATGAAGCGATGGGTGGGGAAACTGTTAAAGCACCAATTCCGGTTCATGGCAAAACAAGCCGGGTTTATCATTCCGGTCAGTCTCTTTTCAGAGGCATATCTTCTCCGTTTACCGCTGCCCGGTATCATTCGCTGATGATTAAAATTTTCTCATCTGATCTGGTTGTCACAGCAAAAACAGAAGATTGCGTGATTATGGGGATTGCACATAAAACACTTGCAGTGTCCGGCGTACAGTTTCATCCGGAAAGTTTTATGACGGACAGTGGATTTGTGTTAATTGAGAATTTTTTAAAACAGGGACCGCTAAAAACAATTCGAAATCAGGCGGCAGCATAAAATGGAAAAGGAATACAAAAAATTTTGTAAGGATACATTAGAAAAACTTGCCGGAAAAATAAACCGGATATCTGTAAAACCGATTGAATTAACAGAACCTTTTATTGATCTGGCTGCCCGCTTTTCAAAAAATCCGGGGACCGTGGCTTTGTTGAGCGGGGGAGATCTGGATTGCGCTCAATATCATATTTTAGCGATTCGGCCCTGGCTTCAAATCAAAGGTTATGGCCGGCAAATAACATTAACAGCCGACGAAAAAGAGATTTTCCTGGATAGTGATCCGTTTGAAATTCTCAGACAGGTGATCAATGAATACGCAATGGTTTTTGATGACTTGTCCATACCCGTTGCCGCCGGTCTGTTCGGTTATCTGTCCTATGATCTGAAAGATTTTATCGAAGAATTACCCCGGTCATCGGTTGATGATCATGGCCTGCCTCATCTGTGTTTTTTTGCTCCTTCCGCAATTATTATCCATGATAAATTAAAAGGCCAGACCCGGTTGTGTGTGATAGACCGCATGAATCACAAGAATGAAAAAATCAGTGATGACATTGAAATTATAGAGAATCTGTTAACCACTAATAGTCAAAAAGAAAAAACTTTTGTTGGCGGGGCAACGGGTCTGAAGTCGTCATTTTCACAACCCGCCTACATGGAGGCCGTAAAGAAAATAAAAGATTATATTGTTTCCGGTGATATTTACCAGGTGAACTTATCCCAGCGGTTTGAGACGGATTTTACAGGCGATGCGTTTTCAATGTTTAATTCTTTGTATCAAACTGCGCCCGGTCCTTTTTATGCTTATATTAATGCCGGTGATCATCAGATTGTTTCCACTTCCCCGGAACGGTTTTTAAAGCGTAATCAGGGCGATGTGGAAACCCGGCCGATTAAAGGCACCCGACCGAGGGGAAAAGATAGCATAGAAGATCAGGTATTTAGCGAAGAACTTGTGAAAAGTAAAAAAGATGACGCTGAATTATCTATGATCGTTGACCTGATGCGAAACGATCTGGGCCGGGTATGCTGTGGCGGCAGTGTAAAGGTGACGGATCATAAACGTCTGGAAACATATCACAATGTCTTTCATTTGGTGTCGGTGGTTAAGGGTGATCTGAAAGCAGATATGGATTCGATTGACCTGATTAAGGCCACTTTTCCCGGCGGTTCCATCACCGGCTGTCCCCGGATCCGCTCCATGGAAATCATTGATGAATTAGAACCGGTTCGCCGGCACATCTATACGGGTTCCATCGGATATCTGAGCTTTCATGATACCCTGGATTTGTCTATTGCCATTCGTACGGCAACCATTTTTCAGAACAAAATGATTTTTTCCGTGGGCGGCGGTGTTGTGTTTGATTCTGACCCGGCAGATGAATTTGAAGAAACACTGCACAAAGGCCGTTCTTTAATAGGCGTGCTACAGGCTGAAAATGCAGTTAAAGAATCGACAGCTGGTGAGTGGGTGTGGCAGAACGGAAAGCTGATACCAAAAGAAGAGGCCGTAATTCCGATTGGAGATCTCGGGCTTCAATATGGTCTGGGTTTTTTTGAAACCATTTGTGTGGAAAATGGTGAGCCACAATTTTTGGAGAATCATATCCAACGGTTTTACCGGGCATGGGATGTGCTGTTTAAAACGCCTGTGCCGGATTTGACCTGGGATGTTATTATTCGACAGGTGATAGAAAAAAACAGTCTGGAAAAAGAAACGGCTGCTGTTAAAATAATGGCCACATTTGGAGAGCCCACAGTGCTACCCCATCACCACCTGATTGTCAGTGCCCGAAAATATTCCCTGCGTCCGGCGGTTATCGACAAGCACGGACTGGATCTGGTGACATATCCTGATCCGAGACAAACGCCGCTGGCAGACCATAAAACCTTGAATTATTTATATTATTATCAGGCCGGCAAATGGGCAAGTCAACAGGGAGCGGATGAAGCTTTGATTTTGAATCCGGATGGATCAATTTCTGAAACCAACACGGCCAACATTATATTAATAGATGGGAAAAAGGTCATTTGTCCG
>JAQIBZ010000509.1 GCA_027858815.1 Desulfobacteraceae bacterium | reverse complement strand
AGATTATCACTGTTGTATTTATTCCACAACCAAATTGGTTAATCCCGCCCTGCGGGACTCTGCCGACTGAGCTACTGGGGAATAAAGATTAATTTAATAAAGATAATTTCATATTATGTCAAGAATAAAAATACACAATCAGATATTTAAATTGGTCTGCGCATCTTCTGCTTTTAAATTAAGATTTTTCAGACAAGATAATTACAAATTTTGACCGTCTCCGAAATCAATAGAATACCCCAGTTTGTCTTCATCGATGACATTGTTTTCAAAACAGTTCATCAGCCAGGCAATCATATTTCCGGTTGAGATTGTGTCCAGCCCCAGATCAACAACCAGTATTTTCCCCATAAACCCGTACATCGTTATACCCCCTGAATTTTGTGCCGTGATCATAGAGTTCACGCACAAAATCACAGAATCCACCAAAGGCCTTGGCCACGGATTTGAATTTTTTCAGGGATATATATTTTCCCCGTAAAACCCCGTCAATATCCGTTAGACGATTTTGACCTTATTAACACCCTCTGCTTCAAGATCTTTGAGCTTTTGTTCGATCATGTGCGGCATAGATAATGTCTCCTTATTCCAGATCAACTTTGATCGAAAGTTCCATCAACTGGTCAGTCCCCGCAGGTGACGGTGCGTCAGTCAACAAACAGGCACCTTTCTGAGTTTTCGGAAACGGTATGACTTCCCTGATCGAATCCCCACCACAAAGAATTGTCATCAACCGATCCAGGCCGAAAGCCAGCCCGCCATGGGGCGGTGCACCGGAATCCAGCGCTGAAATCAAAAATCCGAATTTTCCCTCATATTCCTCTTTTTCCATACCCAGGGCTTTGAGTACCTTTATCTGCAGGTCCTTCTGATGAATACGAATACTGCCGCCGCCGATTTCAGATCCGTTCAAGACCATATCATAAGCTCTTGAATTCATTGCCAGCGGATCGGTTTCCAAAAGATCGTAATCGGATTCCAAAGGCGATGTAAACGGATGATGCAATGCCTGGTACCGTTTTTCCGTTTCATCATATTCAAACATGGGAAAATGAGTGACCCAGACAAAATTAAATTCATTCGGGTCCAGCAGGCCCAATTTTGCACCCAGATGATTTCTGAGATTACCCAGAGCATCATTGGTAATTTTCGGCTGATCCGCCACAAAAAAGATCAGATCCCCCGGTTCCATATTCAAACGGTCCGACATCTGCTGTTTTTCTTCATCAGAAAAGAACTTGGCAATCGGTGACTGCCATCCATCTTCCCGGACCTTAATCCAGGCAAGCCCCTTGGCCCGGTACACACCAACAAAGTCAGTTAGATTATCAATTTCTTTTCGGCTGAAATGGTCGCACCCCTTGGCATTCAGAGCTTTGACCATACCACCTTTTTTCACCACACTGGCAAACACTTTAAACCCGGAAGTACCGACAATATCTGAAAGATCTTTTAACTCCAGGCCAAATCGGAGATCCGGTCGATCCAGACCAAACCGGTCCATGGATTCAGCATAGGTCATCCGCTTAAACGGTGTATCAAGGGTGATATCTAAAACTTCCTTGAAGACCGCCGACACCAAACCTTCGGCAATGGCCATGACATCTTCTTCCCCCACAAAGGACATCTCCATATCCACCTGGGTAAATTCCGGCTGACGGTCCGCACGGAGATCTTCATCCCGAAAACACCGGACAATCTGATAATAGCGGTCAAACCCGGATATCATCAACATCTGTTTGAACAACTGGGGAGACTGGGGAAGCGCATAGAACATCCCGGCATTGATTCGGCTGGGCACCAGGTAATCCCGCGCACCTTCCGGTGTGCTTTTGGTCAGAACAGGCGTTTCAATATCTAAAAACCCATTGCTGTTCATAAAATTTCGAATCGCGGCACTCGCCTTATGGCGGGTGATGATATTTTTCTGAATTTTGGGCCGCCGCAAATCAATATGACGGTGCTGCAGCCGGATATTTTCAGAAACATCAATATCATCTTCAATCATGAACGGCGGGGTCTGGGCCTGATTTAAAATCCTTAATTCATTGACCATGACCTCGATTTCACCGGTATCCAAATCCGGATTGGTCATTCCTTCGGGCCGATGTTCCACCTGCCCTTTAACGGCTAAAACAAACTCGCTTCGAATATCATGGGCTTTTTCATGGACCTCTTTATTGTGCTCCGGGTTAAACACAACCTGCGTCAGGCCATGGCGATCTCTTAAATCAATAAAAATAACACCGCCATGATCCCGACGGCGCTGAACCCACCCCATCAACACGACTTCGCTTCCGATATTTGCCGAACCCAGCTCTTTACAATGATGCGTTCGCCGCATATCTCCTAATGGTTCTGTCACTGTATAACTCCTTTCAACCGACTCGCTAAGGATCGGGGACGAAATAAATTGGACAAATATTGCAAAAAATTTTGGTTTGTATTCAAGGCGCGTTGAAGGTCGCATACTTGCCGTATATGGGCTTTAACGCAACGAAGAAGACGGGCCAAAAGACGAACAATATTGTTCAAGTTATTAAGTTCGCGATCCTAACTTGCCAGATGTTTCTTAATATGATTGACCATCCCGTCAATGGGAATGGTGACTTGTTCCTTGGTTGCCATATTTCTTAAAACCACCGCACCCGCTTCAATTTCCTGTGAGCCCACAATCAGGACATTGGCAGCATTGATTCGGTTCGCCCGTTTCATCAGCGCCTTAAGGCTTTTACCGGAAAAATCAATTTCCGTACGGATGCCCGCAACGCTCAGGGCACATGACCATTCAAATGTTTTTTCCCGGGTTTCTTCACCTAAAGCGGCGATAAAAATATCCGGGGTCAGCTCTTTTTCATACTTCCCCTGCATCACAAGGGATACAAGCCGATCCAGACCGATGGCAAAACCAATGGCCGGCTGCGCCGGGCCGCCGAGCATTTTAACCAGCATGTCGTATCTGCCGCCGCCGGCAATTGCATTCTGGGCACCCAGTGCATTTGTCTGGATTTCAAATGCCGTCCGGGAATAATAATCCAGTCCCCTGACCAGACGAGAATTTAGCACAAACGGAATCCCCTGCAACCCTAAGGCAGACTGAACCGCATCAAAATGCCGGGCGCACTCATCACACAAATAATCCTTCATTGAAGGCGCGTCTCCGATCACTTCCTGGCAAGACGGAACCTTACAGTCCAGCACCCGCATCGGATTCTTATCCTGCCGGCGAATACAGTCCGCACAAAGCTTCCCGGTTTTGGATGCCAGATGTGATGATAACGCCTCTTTAAATGCCGGACGGCATGCCGGACATCCCAGGGAATTGAGCTGAACGGACAACCCGGAAATTCCCAGCCGCTCAAAAAACGTCCAGAGCATAAAAATCAGCTGAGCATCAATATACGGCGATGCAATCCCGAAAACCTCGGCATTAATCTGGTAAAACTGGCGGTACCTTCCTTTTTGAGGCCGTTCCCGCCGAAACATGGGACCAATGGTATATAATTTCTGAATCGGTTCTTGTGCGTAAAGCTTCTGCTGAATGTATGACCGCACCACCGAAGCCGTGGCTTCGGGCCGCAATGTAATCAGCTGTTCTTTACTGCCGACAAATGTATACATTTCTTTTTCAACAATATCAGTATGCTCTCCGATACTCCGTTGAAACAGCTCTGCTTTTTCAACAATGGGCAGCCGGATTTCTTTAAACCCGAAAGACTGGAAAAGCGCAATGGCCATGTTCTCAATATACCGCCAGGTCTCGGTTTCATCCGGCAGGATATCTTTAAATCCTCTGATTAACTGAATCATATTAAATCACTCGTCTGGCAGGCAATGGCTGTGTAATTTTTTTTACATTTGCAATGCCCGTTAATATTTTCTA
>JAQIBZ010000540.1 GCA_027858815.1 Desulfobacteraceae bacterium | reverse complement strand
ATTTGTTTTCTTCTGCTTAATCTCAGCCAGCAGCTTCTGTCGCTGTTTTTTTTCTTTTGCCAGTTTTGCAACAGCTGCCTGATACTTTTTATTCAGTTGTTCCTTTTTATTTTTTTCAGCATTCAGCTGATCAAGCAGCCGGCAAAGACGATTTTTTTTCTCAGTCAAATCACTGATTATCAGATAATCATGCTGGAGTATTTTTTCAACTGATGATTGGCGCCGCATCAGGTCGTAAAGAGATGTTGCCGATGCAAGCAGATTTACCTCCCCCAGTTTGTTCAACTTATAAAGTGCCACCAGTCTCTTGACAGCATATCCACTGCCCTTGTCAATGGCGCCCTGAGCCTGATTTACTTTTTTTTGCATTTTAACGATTTTACCGGCCACTGATGCCAGTTCGGCTTTAATAACACCCGCCTGCTGCCTGGCAGTGTTAAGGGCCAGGTCTGTTTTGTGAAGCTGATCGATTATTTCCTTTTCCTGTTTATTGTATTTGGAAATTTCAGCAGTCTGCTGTTTAATTTTTTGTTTTATATCACTTGCATGAGCAGCAGCCATTGCCGCATCTGCCTCTTTGCCGTCACTGGCAGAATGAATGGTATACAGCTTGAGATAGTTCGTGTGATCAGCAACATACCCCACATCCGAGTCATAGCGGACCTTCAGCCAGCCCTTGACATGTGACAGCACCCTTACCCGGGCATCTTTCTCAAGCACTTTGACCACAGGATACCCAACTCCGGCATCACGTCGCATATTGAGGCGGGATACCGTAACGACCCCGATCTCAAGGGTTTCAAAGCCCCACCCTGATGCGTCTAACATCAGACAGAAAAGCAGCGCCCCGTAAAAACCTATAATTTTAAAAATTTTCTGATCGAAAAAAAACACCCTATCCATCCAATCATCATACTGCCGGAAACGATAGCCAAAGAAAATTTGACTGAGATAAACCGAATTTCAAAAAATGAAAACACCATGTCCGGTGCAAAGTTCGGCACCGTCAGCATAAAAGACAGATACAACATTAATATTCCCGCAACCCCGCCTAAAAAGCCCTGTGCCATAGCTTCAAAAAAAAGAGGATATTTGATAAATGCCTCATCCGCACCGATAATTCTGATAATTTCAATTTCTTCCCGCCGGGAATACATGATCAGCCGAATGGTGTTGGCAATGATCAAAAACGTGGCAATAAAAAAAATGCTCACCAGCACCATACCGGTGACTTTAAAAAGATTATAGATCCCGTTGAACCGATAAAGCCACTTCTGGGCGTATTCGACATCTTCAACATGCGGCAGTTCCCTGATCTTTTTTGCCAACTTTTCAATATCTTCAATCTGTCGGTAAGAATCCGCCAGAGTGATTTCTATAGAATCAGGCAACGGATTTTTATCCAGGCCGTCTAACAGAGAAGACTGTTGTCCGATCTTTTCGTGTAAATCATTATAGGCATCATCTTTGGAAATAAATTGAATTGCTGAAACACCGCTTGAATTTCGAACCTTTTCCATCAACTCGGTGCGCTGGAGTTCCGGTACATTGTCATTCAGATAGGCGGTGATACGCACCCCGCTGCGCCAGGCATCTAAAAAGTCCGTGGCATTATTGAAAAAAAGAGAGAATGCACTGACTATAAATACTGACAATGCAATGGTAACAACACTGATAAAGTGCAGAAACTTATTGTTCTCAATATCTGTAATCGCGCGCTTGGCAGCGGATACTATCATAGCCGTCACTTTTGGTTCAATTATCGTTCAATTGTCGTGGGCCATCTGGCCTTTTACAAGCCTTACGACCCTTCCGTCATGGTTATTGATCATCTGCTGATCATGGGTGGCGATAATCACCGTTGCCCCTCTTGCATGAACAGCCCTTAAAAGCTCAAAAATATGTGCAGCGGATTCCTGGTCCAGACTGCCGGTGGGTTCATCAGCCAGAACAATTTTAGGCGTCCCCACCATTGCCCGGGCAATGGCAACCCGCTGTTTCTCTCCGCCCGACATCACCGGCGGGAATTCTTCATAGCGATCCTCGATTCCGACACGCCCCAAGACGTCCATCACAATCGGCTGAATTTCTTTTGGAGAAAACCCGGCGACTTCTAATACCAGAGATACATTTTGAAAAACTGTTTTTGTGGGAATTAATTTAAAATCAAGAAAAACCACTCCGAATTTCCGGCGCAGCATGGGAATCTGTCTTCTCGGAATCCGGGACAGATTCATCCCGTCAACTAATATGGCACCGGAGGAGGCTTTTTCCCCCAGATACAGCAATTTAATCATCGTTGACTTGCCGGCACCGCTGGGACCGGTCACAAAAATAAATTCATTTTTCCGGACTTCAAGCGACAAATTGCTTAATGCTTCCATTTTGCCATATCGTTTACTGACATTAAACATGCGGATAATGGTATTTTTCCCCTGATCAGGATACATTTAACGCAACCTTTTCTGATTGATAAATAATATAAGATATTGACCCGCACCTGTTTTATTGATAAGTCTCTTTCGAGTCAAGGAGTGCTGTCTCCAGTTTTTCTTGCTCCCCCCACTGATCCCATAAAAAGCTTCTTCCACTCGGTGGGGGTTATTATCTATCGAATATTTCCCATACAATCAACAATTTTTGCCACACATAAATGGCAATTGACCGGTCGGCAACGCGAAGCGCTTCCGGCAAAAAGGATTATTATGAAAAAAGAACTTATCAGACTGCTGTGCGAAAAATCGTTTCAATACAGCAAAGAACCGACATTCAAACTGGCATCCGGCAAAATGAGCCGTTTTTATGTCAACTGCAAACCGGTCACGTTAAGTCCCAAAGGCATGTACCTGATCGGACACCTTGTATTTGATGCCATCAGCGATATAGCGGTTGCCGGCGTCGGCGGACTTACTTTTGGGGCGGATCCCATTGCCATGGCCACATCTTTTGTTTCAGAGATAAAGAAAAAACCGTTCAAGGCTTTTTCCATCCGCAAAAACCAGAAGGATCATGGCATCATTAAATGGATTGAAGGAGATCTTTCCCCCGGTGACCGCGTGGCTATTGTTGAAGATGTTGTGACCACCGGCGGTTCCACCATCAAAGCCATTGAACGCGCCCGCGTTGAAGGACTAAAGGTTGAACGAATTATTGTACTGGTGGACCGTCAGGAAGGTGGCGTTGCTGCCATACAAGAGCTTGTACCGGAGGTTGTTTCTCTCATCACCCGGGATGAACTGCTGGAAGTATATAGCGAATAAAAAAATAGCCAAATATATCAAAAATGGCCCGCACATAGCGGGCCATTGGTATTTTGGTATTATGACATCGTATAAGTAGCACAGGAATCGTCTGATTCCCAGACACCCACCCGGGAAACACCGACCCCCGGTACTGATATTTTTGACTGCATCATTTCTGCAATATATCTGGCAATGTTTTCAGAAGACGGATTGCCGTCATCAAAAAGATTCAGTTCATTTAAGAACTTATGGTCCAGCGAGTCAATGATTTCATTTAAATGAATTTTAATTTCTCCAAAATCCATCAGCACCCCGGCATTATTCAATTCTTTACCGGCAATATATACTTCCACCCGCCAGTTATGGCCATGAAGATTCTCACATTTTTCCGCAACCATTTTCAACTGATGGGCAGCGGCAAACCTGGAAACAACTTTCAATTCGTACATTTTATTTTATCCTATGCTACCTATTTAGCAGCCTTGGCAGACCCGCCTTTGAAAAGGCGTTTAATTTTTTTGGTTATTTTTTCAGAATCCAACTTTGAAAATTCCTTTAAAAGATCTTCCTGCTTTTTACTCATATGTTTCGGGGTTTTCAAATCCACCTGCACAATCTGATCCCCCCGGGTATTTGTCCTCAGAGACGGTATGCCCTGTCCTGAAAGCCTGAAGGAATCTGCATACTGAGTTCCTTTTGGGATTTTGAGGGTTTCTTCACCGGTCAGTGTCGGCACCTCGATTTCCCCTCCTAATGCGGCCTGAACAAATGAGAGTTCAACCGTACATATAACATCCGTATTGTTCCGCCTGAAAAACTCATGCGGCTTCACCCCGATGAATACATACAGATCGCCGGGAGGTCCGCCTTTAACACCGGATTCACCTTCACCGGTCATACGAAGTTTGGAGCCGTTATCCACGCCGGCAGGAATTTTTAAAGACACTTTCTTCTTCACAACAATCCGTTGCTGGCCTCTGCACTGGGGGCAGGGTTCCTTGATCACCTGTCCTTCTCCCCGGCACCCGGGGCATGTGCTCTTAACAGAAAAAAAGCCCTGAGTTCTTACAAACTGACCGGTTCCGCGGCACTGGGCACATGTTTCAGCGTATGTCCCGGGCTTGGCTCCGCTGCCTTCACATGTTGGACAGGATTCATATTTTTCAATATCAATTTCCGTCTCCATTCCAAAGGCTGCTTCCATAAAATCAATAGTCAGATCATAGCGAAGATCATTCCCCCGCTGCGCGCTGCTCCTGGAACCTCTGCCGGTCCTGAAACCAAAAAAGTCCTCGAATATATCTCCGAAACTGGAAAAGACATCATCAAATCCACCACCGGAACCACCGCCCATTCCTTCCAGTCCCCGATGCCCGAACTGGTCGTAAATCTTTCGTTTTTCATCATCAGATAAAACACTGTAAGCTTCAGAAGCTTCTTTAAACTTATCTTCCGCCTTCTTGTCATCCGGATTTCTATCCGGATGATACTTTAAGGCAACCTTACGGTATCGGGATTTTAATTCATTGCCATCCACATCACGGCTGACACCAAGAATTTCATAGTAATCTCTTTTTGAACTCATCTATTTTCCAACGCATTTCACATAAATTACTTATTATACATAAAAAAGCACCCCATCAGATTGAGATTGACAAGATGCATAACAATTCCGGTAATATCTAAAACACCAATATCATAATAATTGACAGCAGATAATAATATGGTATGAAAACGGATACTGTAACGATCCTTGGCGTTACAATAATGCATAAATGAAGATTGTCAATATGGAACTTGATTTTATCAAAGAGATGTTCGATTCGATCGCGCCGCGATATGATTTCTTAAACCGCCTGCTCAGTTTACGCCAGGATGTTTACTGGCGCCGAACCATGATTTCAGCACTGGATTTACCAGAAAATGCCCAAGTTCTTGATGTGGCCTGCGGTACCGGAGATGTGCTGCTGGAAATCCTCAGCCGACCGGCAAATCACAAGCTCATTGTCGGCGCCGACTTTGCCCCCGGGATGCTGAAACTGGCCAAAATCAAATTATTACAGGAAAATGCCAGCCCGAGAGTACAGCTCATTGCCGGAAATGCACTGCACCTGCCATTCCCACCAAATTTTTTTGATGCGGTCACCATCGCATTCGGCATCCGCAATATAATGGACCGGAAATCGGCTTTGAGCAGTTTTTTTAAATGTCTAAAACCCGGAGGGAAAGTTGCGGTTCTGGAACTGGCAACCCCTTCAAACAGATTCTTTTTATCTCTTTATCTTTTTTATTTCGCGAAAATACTGCCGATCATTGGCTCTTTTTTTTCAAAACACCTAAAAGCCTATGATTATCTTCCCGCATCAGTCATTAATTTTCCAACTCCGGATAAATTTGCCGCTATCATGAAACAGGCGGGGTTTAAGCAAATCAAATGGCGTCGGCTGACAATGGGCATTGCCACTGTCCATATTGGCCAAAAACCATTCATCCGAACTTCTCACGAACCGGAGCAGCTCAGTAACTGCGCTATTCATCCATTGAAGTAAAAAGCTACGTCTTCAGGCTGAA
>JAQIBZ010000418.1 GCA_027858815.1 Desulfobacteraceae bacterium | reverse complement strand
ATTATTAATTTTATTTAATAATTTCTTATCATCCAATGATATATTTTTACGCTGCCGGATCTGTTGAATTTCGCGCAGCACGGCTTGCCGGGTTTTATGTATGGCATCGGGCAGAAGTTTTTCTATTTGTTTGAGCTGGTCGGTTAAGCTGCTTGTATTCATATATATCTTAATATTTTCAAATCGTTCGAATCCCAAGAATCTCAATACGTATTTATTTTGACAGTATCATCTGTTTATCAAACTTTGGCTTTAGTCATCGTTTCGGCCAGCACAATGTCATTCCGGCATGCGTTTAGCCGGAATCTATGTTCGGAATAGCACATCACTGGATTCCCGATAAAAACATTCGGGAATGACAAATCTGCTTTGGCCGAAACGAGGATCAAGGCCCAAACTTTCTTCTAACAGCCTGATAAAACCATATTCGGTATTATCTTTTTGACAAACAAATGAGCAATAGGATAATTAGTTAAAATCCAATGCATTAAAATGAACCCCCTATACCTTTTAAAGGAACATCTATCCAGTGTCAAATCGATACCTGTCAATTTTAGATTTAATTTAATTAAGGGACGTGGAAAAAAATAATTATCCAATTTTACATGTCTTTTGGTTCGCCATCTGGAGCAATTATTTTTCCCCACGCACAGGTTTCACAGTACCGTCACAATGTAGGCGAGGACAATGCGGATGCCCATATGAAACGACAAATCATGGGCCGGGAAGTGTGGTGGTGGCCATCACGGGCGGTCGCCTGGATTTCGGCACCTGGGAACAAATTTTTTACGGGGAGTTTGCCGGACGGCGTAAAAAGCGGGTGCTGGTGAAGATCATCGGAGAATAATAAAGGTTGATCCATGCCACATATGGATGAGGGTTTGGGAGACGTTTAAAAACAATTACGATTTGGCCAACAATTCTATTGAGGAAGTCGATAACCAATTCAATGGATCGCAGTCATTTTTCAATTGGTGCCAGGATTTTAAAATGGAACTGATAAACGCTTCGATTGACTCAAAAGAATATGCGGAAGTTGGCGTAACTTATTTGATTGGTTACATAGGAATGGATTGGAAATTTTATTTCCAAAAATAAAAAGGGTTACGTCACTCGACGTAACCCTTTGTATTTATAATGGCGTCCCCAAGGGGATTCGAACCCCTGTCGCCGCCGTGAAAGGGCGGTGTCCTGGACCAGGCTAGACGATGGGGACGCAAGCAAATTTATTTGGTGGGTCGTATTGGGCTCGAACCAATGACTCTCTCCTTAAAAGGGAGATACTCTACCGACTGAGTTAACGACCCAATCTTTTCACCGCGTCTACATAAGATGTGATTGATATATGTTTCTTCAATCTATGTCAATAAAAAATATACCGCATTTATCATCTTTTTTCAATCACGAAGATTATTTCCGCCAAAATTCCGGCACCAGAAAAATAATAACCGTATAGATTTCAAGTCGACCCAATAACATACACCATATCAGCAGCCATTTACCCATGACCGGGATTTCCGCATAATTTCCCACCGGGCCGACCAGATTAAACCCCGGACCGATATTTCCGATGGATGATGCCACCGCCGATATGGCTGTCATCATGTCGACCCCCATTCCGGCCAACAGCACGGAACATAGGGCAAAAATCCCCACATAAAGGGCTAAAAATCCCAGAATACCGCGAATAATATCATCAGACACGGTTTTCCCGCCGATCTTTACGGTGGTCACAGCATGGGGGTGGATAAGGTTAAACAATTCTTTGTAACAATACTTAAAACAACACATAATCCGCATGCATTTCATACCGCCGCCGGTTGAACCGGCAGACGCACCGAGAAACATGCACAGCAGTATAATCAATTTTGACATGGCTGGCCAGTGATTGTAATCCGCTGTTGCAAATCCGGTCGTTGTAACAATAGAAATTACCTGGAAAGACCCGTACCGGAGGGAATCGCCAATGCCCTGATATACGGCACCGTGAATATTGAAACTAACGACAAGCGTTAAGACAATCACCGCAGCCAGAAAAAACCGGCATTCGGAATCCTTCCAGAATGCCAGTGAATTGCCTTTCAGAAACTGATAATGAAGTGAAAAATTAATCCCGGCCAGTACCATAAAAATCATCACCACAACATCAAAATATACGCTGTTATAGTGCGCCATTGATAAATTCTTTGTCGAAAATCCGCCAGTGGGCAATGTGGTCAATGTATGGCATAATGAATCATAAAATCCCATGCCGCCGATCAGCAGCATTAATAACTCTGCCAGCGACAAAAGCGCATAGACTTTCCATAAAACCTTTGCCGTATCGCTTATCCGGGGTTTGAGTTTATCCGGCACCGGACTCGGTACTTCCGCTTTGTATAGCTGCATGCCGCCGACCCCCAGAAACGGGAGAATAGCCACAGACAGCACAATGATCCCCATGCCGCCCAGCCACTGAATCAGGCTCCGCCAGAGCAGGATTCCTTTGGAAACCGCCTCAATATCCGTCATCACCGATGCACCGGTGGTGGTGAACCCGGAAACAGACTCAAAAAACGCATCTACAAAAACATCAAACACGCCGTTTAAGTAAAACGGCAATGCGGCAAAAAGACCAACCGCCGTCCAGCCGATGGCGACAATCGCCATTCCCTCTCGCTGGCTGAGATACTCGGTTTTCGGCCCCCGGCAACATACATACAACACAGCGCCTGCTACCGTGGTAATGGCCATAGACTTTATCAGGGGCACGACACTCTGATCATGATAAAATAACCCGCAGAATAGGGGTACCGCCATTAACACCCCCAAAAAAAAAGTCAGAATCCCGACCATATAAAAAACATAGTTCCAGCGCATTTAAAAAAACTCCAGCTTCACGGTGAGAATTTTTTCAATCTTGGAAATCACCTCGCGCTTGGCAAAAATAATAACCCGGTCGTTGGGCTGGATAATGCTGTCTCCTGAAGGGATCTCAATTTCGTCATCCCGGATAATTCCGATAACCAGGGCGCCTTGGGGAATCTTCGTCCGCTTCAGCGGTTTGCCTACGATTTCAGATGTTTCAAGAGCCACGGCCTCTAAAACTTCTGCCTGTTCATCGGTCATGGTTCGAGCGGAAAGCACTTTTCCCCGGCGAATATGCTGAAGAATCGTATTAATGGCCGACAAACGGGGACTGACAACCTGTTCAAGACCAATGGTGGACATCAGGGAAAAGTAACCGAACTTGCTAAGTTTGGTAATTGTTTTGCGTGCCCCCATTTTTTTGGCCAGCAAGGACACCAGAATATTGGTCTCCTCATCATCGGTGAGCGTGATGACAACATCCATTTCCTGAATATTTTCTTCCTGCAGCAAGCTCTGATCGGACCCGTCTCCCTGTATGACCAAGACTTTATTCATCTGTTCAACAATTTCAGAACACCGTTCCGGTGACCGTTCAATCAATTTTGTGTATATTGACTTCTTTTCCAAAGACTTTGCCAACCTTAACCCGATTCTTCCCCCGCCGACAATCATTACCCGCTTAATGGGTTTTACATGCTTATTAAACGCCTTTAAAATATCTGCAAGCCCTTCTTCCTCACTGATAAAATAGATCAGGTCTCCGGGATACAGGCGGTCATCTCCCCGGGGGATGATTGTTACCCCTTCACGGACCACGGCTGCCACAAGCGTCCGCGTGCCGATCTTATCAGATAAACCAGACAGCCGAATCCCTGCCAGACGGGCATCTTTATCCATAAATATTCCGATCAGTTTCAAACGACCATCAGCGAATTCTCCAACATCAACCGCACCGGGCACGCCCATAAAGCGTTCAATGGTTTTAACCACCTCAATTTCCGGGTTAATCACAGTATCGATATGGGGCGGGGCATCATGAAAGATTTGATGATATTCGTCATAATCCCTTTTACGGATTCTCGCCAGTTTTTTGGTTGTCGGAGAAATCGTATCCGCCATCAGACAGGCCACAAGATTCGTTTCATCACTGTCTGTTACCGCCAGCAGGATCTCGGCTTCCTTGATTCCGGCTTCTTCCAGGATCATCGGACTGCTTCCGGATCCGACAATGACGTCAACGTCAATCTTTTCAGCTACCTGGCTGATCGCTTCCGGATCCGTATCGATTACCACGACATCCTTATTCTCATAAGCCAATCGACTGGCAATATGAAAGCCGACCTGACCGGCACCAACGATAATTATCTTCAACAAGTTCACCTTATAAGGGATTCAAATTATACTCATTCTAATGGAAACAAAACCCGATGCCAAATTAATCTACCTGGTTATCCGGTTTACTCAAGTTGAGCTTAAACGTAATTATTTTGGATACATGGCACTGGATTCCCGCCTTCGCGGGAATGACATAACCTTTATTCATCATTAAAGAATCGGGCCTTGATCATCGTTTCGGCCACCTTTTCCGTAGGGTGCGGGGTTTATCCCCGCCCGTTTTCCGTAGAGCCCGGTATCCAGAGATAAGAATGACTCACACCTTCGTCATACTCGTTTTTCGGGAGGGCATAAAGCCCACCCCTACTGGTTATCTGCTTCGGTTAAGTTAAGTCGTCATTCGACCGGTCGGCACGGTGGCCGACCCTACTCGTTTTTCGGGAGGGCATAAAGCCCTCCCCTACATATGGCCGAAACGATGACCAAGGCCAAGAATCGACTTCCGTCATACCCGCGAAGACGGGTATCCAGAAAAAAAGTTCCTTGATTTTGACGGCTCAATTCGTTCAACTTAACCAAAGTGGATATGCAGGTTAATCTATTATACGAAAATAAGTTTTTCCCTGCAAGCGATCCTTCAGACGTTTTAGCATATAGGATATGCCGGTTTCACAATAATAAGATCTGGCCAGATAAACACCCCGGCTGTTTTCATTCTT
>JAQIBZ010000398.1 GCA_027858815.1 Desulfobacteraceae bacterium | reverse complement strand
GCTCCGAATGCATCAGAAATCGAAAAATTAAAAATTGATGACATGATTGCCGTTAAAGTTGAAGAGATACATGCTGATACCCGAAAAATAACACTCGGCATTGAAGGCAGTGGTGATGATTGGAAAAAATTTACTCCAAAAAACCAACCGTCAACATCCGGGGCATTGGGCGATCTTGCGGAAAAGCTCCAGTCTGCGCTGAATTCAAAAAAGTAAACTTTTACTTAAACTCAGAACCATTGTTGTTAAAGAGGAATATAACATCTGAAAAATTGCGGTGTATTGATCAAACTATAATGCCGGGGAAACAAATTTGTTTCTCCGGCATTATAGTAAAGACAAAACTTATATCAGTTATTTTTTAACAAATATTCCGCCAATAAGAAGTAAAGCCCCCCCTACAATAACCATCAATAACCACAACGGCATGGTCACAACATAATCAGCTCCTTCACGAAGAAAGCCCCAAGGCAGAGATTCAATCCAGTCAAAATTATCTTCATGCATTAGATCATAAAATCTCAATTGATCATTCTTATCAATTACACTCATGCCCTTTTTCGAAGAAAGTTTTGTCGAACTCCCCATAAAATCACCCAAAGCTCGCCACCCGAAAATGCTCAACCCCCCGAGCAAAGACGACATACCTGCCACATTAATTTTTTTCATGCAATTCTCCCCGGTTGTCGGAAATCAGAAGAATGATTTCGATATAAAGTATTGTATATTTATTTAATATAAAACAATTTTAATTACAAAGAATCAAGAAAATTCTGCTTTAAAAAATTCGCGGTTCAGCCGTGCAATCTCAACAATGGATATCCCCTTTGGACATTCCATCTCGCATTCGGTTTCATTCGAACAATTCCCAAAACCGCATTCATCCATCTGGTGCACCATTGCCTGTGCACGTTTTGCGGCTTCCGGTCTTCCCTGCGGGAGAAGCGCCAGTTGAGAGATTTTGGCACTCACAAACAGCATGGCAGAAGCATTGGGACATGCAGCCACACAGGCGCCGCAACCGATACAGGCAGCTGCTTTAAAGGCTGTTTCAGCCACATCTCTGGCAATGGGCAACGCATTGGCATCCGGTGCACCACCGGTTTTCACGGAAATATATCCGCCGGCAGCAATGATCTTATCTAACGCACTTCTGTCGACAATCAGATCCTTAATCAGCGGAAACGCACGGGACCGCCAGGGTTCGATAACGATTGTATCACCGTCTGAAAAATGACGCATATGCAGCTGGCATAAAGTGGTGTCTTTTTCATGGCCATGGGCCCTTCCGTTAACAACGGCGCCACACATGCCGCAAATACCTTCACGGCAGTCATGATCAAATGCAATGGGTTCTTTTCTGCTTTTAGTCAGGTCTTCATTCACCACATCCAGCATTTCAAGAAAAGACATATCAACAGAGATATTATTTGCCTGATAGGTTTCTAACCGGCCTTTTTTTTCACCACATTTCTGACGCCATACCTTTAATGTTAAATTACGTGTCTTTGAACTCATTTGTAGCTCCTCTGAGACAATTCAACATTCTCAAATTCTAATGACTCCTTATGAATATTAGGATTTTGATCATCTCCGGTATATTCCCATGCTGCAACATGACAATAATTTTCATCATCTCTTCTGGCCTCATTCTCGTCAGTTTGAAATGCCGTATTAAAATGACAACCACAGGATTCTTTGCGCGCGAGCGCATCATTGACCATCAATTCACCAAACTCCAAAAAATCGGCAACACGTCCGGCATTTTCAAGACTTTGATTTAAATCCATACCGACTCCCGGCACATAAACATTTTCCCAGAACTCATGTCTTAATTTTTGAATCATGGTGCGGGCTTTTAGCAGACCTTCTTCATTTCTTGACATTCCGCAGTGCTCCCAGAGAATCAGGCCAAGTTCACGATGAAACTCTGCAACCGTCTTTTCCCCTTTAATGGAAAGCAGTTTATCAATTTTATTTTGAATATCATCCGCACACTTTTTAAACTCTTGTGTGTCGGATGCATGAACTTCTGAAAATTTTGTTTCCGCCAGATACCCACCGATTGTGTAGGGGATTACAAAATAACCATCCGCCAAGCCTTGCATAAGCGCACTGGCACCCAGCCGGTTGGCGCCGTGATCTGAAAAGTTGGCTTCACCAAGAACAAAAAGACCGGGAATGGTGCTCATCAGATTATAATCCACCCACAAACCCCCCATGGCATAATGAACAGCCGGATAAATCATCATGGGGGTTTTATAAGGATTTTCACCGGTTATTTTTTCATACATTTCAAAAAGGTTACCATATTTACCGGCAATAACGTCTTCGCCGTCTCTTTTTATCGCATCGGCAAAATCAAGATAAACCGCCAAACCGGTTTCACCAACACCTTTTCCTAAATCGCACTGTTCCTTTGCGTTTCGGGAGGCAACATCTCTCGGCACTAAGTTTCCAAAGCTGGGATATTTATCTTCAAGATAATAATCTCGTTCAGATTCAGGAATTTCAATCGGAGACCGTTTATCACCCGGTTTTTTAGGAACCCATACACGACCATCATTACGAAGACTTTCACTCATCAAAGTCAGCTTGGACTGGAATGTGCCATGAACCGGAATACATGTGGGATGAATCTGTGTAAAGCAGGGATTGGCAAAATAGGCTCCCTTTTTATAGGCCCTGAAAGCGGCTGTCACGTTGGATGCCATGGCATTGGTAGAAAGATTAAATACGTTTGCGTAACCGCCGGTGGCAAGGACCACCGCATGAGCATCATAGGTTTCAGTTTCACCGGTAATCAGATTTCTTACCACGATGCCTCTGGCCTTACCGTCCACCATCACCAGATCCATCATTTCCCTGCGGGGAAAGAGTTTAACCATACCGGTTGCAACCTGCCGCATCAAAGAACTGTAGGCGCCTAGCAAAAGCTGCTGACCCGTCTGGCCTTTAGCATAAAATGTCCTGGAAACCTGGGCACCGCCAAAAGACCGGTTATCTAAAAACCCGCCGTAATCTCTGGCAAAAGGAATCCCCTGGGCCACACAATGATCAATGATATCACAACTAAGCTGTGCTAAGCGATATACATTGGCTTCCCTGGCTCTGAAATCACCGCCTTTTATAGTATCATAAAAAAGCCGCCAGACACTGTCCCCATCATTGGCATAATTTTTTGCTGCATTAATACCACCCTGAGCCGCAATACTGTGAGCCCTTCGCGGACTATCCTGAATGCAGAAATTTTCTACAGGATACCCCAGTTCCGCGAGGGTTGCCGCAGCAGATGCACCGGCAAGACCGGTTCCTACGACAATAATTTTAAACTTTTTTTTATTTGCCGGATTTACCAGTTTTAAATTAAATCGATGATTGTCCCATTTCTCTGCAAGAGGACCTTCCGGAATTTTTGCGTCTAATTTCATAACCTTACTCATACCCATTCCTTCATTACATAATAAAACTGACATACACAGGAATAAAACCAAATCCGACAGCAAACAAAAGACTGAGCATAATACCCATCCCTTTGATAGCCGGCATATACTTTGGATGGTTGGCGCCAAGCGTCTGAAAAAGGCTCCAGAATCCATGACTGACATGGATTGCGACAATAATTACAGCGATTGTATAAAAAATAACGTACGGGAATAAGGAAAATGTCGTATCGATTGCCTGAAAAACGGTTTGAATGGAATGATCAATAAAATGAAAATTTAATAAATGAATGATTACAAAAGTTAAAATGAAGACCCCGGTATACGGCATGGTTGCAGAACCAATCGTTCTTCCTCCGGCTCTTTTATTTACCTGATATCGGACGGGCCGTGCCTGAAGATTTTGGAGAAACAGAATCAAACCGGTGGAGATATGTATAATTGCAAATGTCAGTAATCCGAATTCAGCAATGTAAATTAACGGACCCAATGCATGAAGGTGCTCGACATATGACAGAAAAAGATCTTTTCCGCCATAAAGTGTTAGATTTCCAATTAAATGGATTAGAAGGAAAAAAGAAAAAAACAAACCGGTAAGTGCCATCATCAGCTTCTTACCGATTGAGGAACGCAACATTGTAATAAACCAGTTCATTACACGTTCTCCAGATGACATAACATCAATGATTTAATTGTTACTTGACAATTACTATAATTACTATAAAGAATCCAGCCGTTATCTGTATTTAACTTATAAAGAAGAAAAAATCTCAGCACACATTTCGCCAATGTATCCTAAGTTTTCACAGACATGAACACCCGCTTTTCGCAATGCGTCAATTTTGGCCTGTGCGGTTCCGCTACCGCCGCTGATAATGGCACCGGCATGTCCCATGCGTCGGCCTGGCGGGGCCGTTATCCCGGCAATAAACCCGATCACCGGTTTTGTTACATTTGATTTAATAAATTCAGCAGCATCTTCTTCGGCATTTCCACCGATTTCACCAACCATGACGATACCTTTTGTTTCCGGATCATTTTCAAATGCTTCCAGACAGTCAATGAAATTGGTACCGTTAATCGGATCTCCGCCGATACCGATACAGGTGGTCTGTCCGATGCCTTGGCCGGTAAGCTGAAATACCACTTCATAGGTCAACGTACCGGATCGGGATACGACCCCGATCGGGCCGCCGGGCTTGTGTATCTGTGCCGGCATTATACCAATTTTTGCCTGCCCTGGAGTTATAATACCCGGGCAGTTCGGCCCGATAAGGCGGGAACCCGATCCGGTGATCATCTGTTTGACTTTCATCATATCTAAAACAGGGATACCTTCGGTTATGGCTATAATCAGCTCAATTCCGGCATCAACAGATTCCATTATCGCATCAGCGGCAAACGGCGGCGGGACAAAAATCATACTGCAATTTGCCTGTGTTTTTTTAACAGCTTCACTGACACCATTAAATACCGGAATACTATCCATATCCAGACCACCTTTTCCGGGGGTCACGCCGGCAACCACATTGGTGCCGTAATCGACACACTGGCGCGTATGGAACTGCCCTTCTTTACCGGTGATTCCGGAAACAAGCAGTCGCGTATCAGAATTAACGAAAACACTCATGATAATTTATACCCTCAAAATCATAAATATGAACATCCAACATCGAATACTGAAGTCGCTCCGCTCCACAATCTAATTTCAATTTCTTTCTCAATCAACATTCGTTGTTTGATATTGGTTTTTTTATTCATCATTCGATGTTGGATGTTCGATGTTCAATGTTTATCTATTTATCCAGCTACAATTTTAGCCACTATCTCACCGGCAGATTTCATATCCTCAGCAGTAAAAAGTTTCAGCCCGGATTCGGCAAGAATACGTTTTCCCTCTTCAACATTCGTTCCTTCCATTCTCACCACCAGCGGTACGCCAATCTCAGTTTTACGTGCAGCTTCAACAACGCCTTGAGCTAAGATGTCACATCGCAAGATACCGCCAAAAATATTTATTAAAATGGCTTTAACTTTATCATCGCTTAAAATGATTTTAAATCCGTTTTCAACCATCTCCGCCGTGGCTCCGCCGCCGACATCAAGAAAATTGGCCGGTTCAGCACCGGCAAGTTTAATCGTATCCATAACAGCCATGGCCAGGCCGGCACCATTGACCATGTTACCAACCGTACCATCAAGATTGATATAGTTTAAGTTATACTTTGAGGCCTCAACATCCAATGGATCCTCTTCATCAAGATCCCTGAATTCCAAAAGATCTTTATGACGGAACATGGCATTATCATCAAAATCCATTTTGGCATCTAAAGCCAGTACCTTGTCTTCTTTGGTAATGACCAACGGATTAATCTCAACCATGGAACAGTCGTTTTCGACAAACAATTGATACAGCCGGGTAAGCATTTGAGAAAATTCTTTGACCACAGGTGCCGGAATATTTAATCCAAATGAGACTTTCCGGCAATGAAACGACTGAATCCCGATCAGAGGATTAATCGGAACTTTTATGATTTTTTCAGGAGTGGATGCTGCGACTTCTTCAATATCCATCCCACCCGCCTCGCTGGCAACCACAAGGATACAGGCGGTATCTCTGTCCGGAACGAGGCTCAGATATAATTCTTTTTCGATATTTACACCAGCTTCCACAAGGAGCTGTTTAACAATTTTTCCTTCAGGGCCGGTTTGGTGAGTTACCAGGTTCATACCAAGTATGGAATCCGCATGTTGGGTAACTTCTTCAAAAGAGTGTGCCAGCAGAACACCACCGCCCTTCCCTCTGCCTCCCGCATGAATCTGGGCCTTTACAACCACCGGAAAATTACCAATATCTGTAGCTATTTGTCTGGCTTTTTCAGAATCAAGCGCCAGCCCTCCAAAAGGGGTCGGCACCTGATATTTTCTGAAAATCTGTTTTGCCTGGAATTCATGAATTTTCATACATTCTTCTCCAATCTAAAAAAGATGGCTAAGTTAAAAATTCCATATACAAGGCGTAGTGGTTTTTCAGGCTCGAAATTATACATGTAGTATCTTGAGTGCCTGAAAAACCGCTACAACGCAGTAGATGAGATTTTTTACGACGCCATCTAAAGCTATCCGATCACACAGAGAACATCATTTTTTGCAACTGAATCGCCGCTGGCAAAATTAATTGCTATAATGGTTCCGCTGACCGGTGCAGGTAATGAATTTTCCATTTTCATGGCTTCTAAAACAACAACCGGATCTCCTTTTTCAACAGCATCGCCCACTGATTTTGAATAACTGACGATCATGCCAGGCATCGGAGCAGTCAGCGGGGTACCCTCTGCATCAGCGGCTGCCGATTTGGATACAGGAGCCGCTTTTTTGGGTGCAGGCGGTTTTGGCGCTGAAGGCGCAGGGCGAGCCGCTGCTATGGGGGCTGCCTGCATCTGCGGCTGGGCAGGCATTGCTTGTTCTGCCGGCGGCTGCGCATATGTGATGATCGGTTGCCCGCCGGGCTCATCTACGCTCACTTCAAAATATTCATCTTCAATAAATACATTAAACGTTCGGGTGTTTTCACCTTTTTCCGGTGCATCAGCCAAAGATTTTTCCACCAGCTTGCCGGCCTTTGCCTTTGCAAGAATCTTATCTGCTTTTTTTACATCCTCAAGGGTTCTGGCTTTTAAAGAATCCGGAGGTGTTTCTTTACCGTATTTATAATTAAGAAATTTTTTACCGGTCACCGGGTATAGGGTATATAAAATGACATCTTCCATATCAGATGACAGAGCTTTAATTTCCTCTTTGGCTTTTTCCAGTTCAGGTTCCAGAACTTCTCCTGGACGGCAGGTAATCGGTTTCGTACCTCTTTCATAGCCTTTCAGCGCTTTTTTCTGTAACTTCGAACTGATGGGAACCGCAGTCTTTCCATAAAGTCCGTAGCACAGATCTTTTACCTGAGCGGTAATCATTTTGTAATCTTCGTCATCATCATCAAACAAAACATTATTAACTGTCTGGGTACCGACGATCTGACTGGTCGGTGTTACCAGCGGAATCTGTCCAAGATCTCTTCGGACCCGGGGCAGTTCGGCAAAAACTTCATCGATTCGATCCAGAGCATCCATTTCACGCAGTTGATTAACGAGGTTTGAAAGCATGCCGCCGGGTGTCTGGTGAAGCAGAACATTAATATCAATAATCGAAACCTTTGAGTCATCTAACAGGTGCTTGTATTTGGGAAGCACTTCTTTTTCCAGTACCACATTGATGTCAGCCAGTTTCTTAATATCAAAACCGGTATCCCGATTGGTGCCGATTAAAGACATCACCAGCGGTTCAACCGCCGGATGAGATGTTCTATACGCATAACTGCTCATGCAGGTATCAATGATATCAACGCCTGCCTCAACCGCTTTTAAGTGGGTCATGGGTGCCATGCCGGAAGTAAAATGACTATGCAGGTGAATGGGGATATCCGTGGTTTCCTTCAACGCCTTAATCAGCTCAAATGCATCATAGGGAGCCATTAATCCGGCCATATCCTTGATGCAGATACTGTCGGCCTTCATTTTTTCGAGGTCTTTGGCTTTTTTAATATAGTAATCCAGATTGTAAACGTCTCCGCCCATACGCGGTTCTGTCAGAGAATAACAGATACACCCCTGAAAATGTTTATCACAATCTTTAATTGCACGAACCACGGTTTCAAAATTTCTAAAGTCATTTAAAGCATCAAAGGTTCTGAATACATCCATACCGTTTTCAGCCGCTTTTTCAACAAAGGCGTAGGCCACATCATCTGCATAATTACGGTACCCGACAACATTCTGACCTCTGAGAAGCATGGAAAAAGGCGTTTTTTTAATGTATCGTTTTAACGTGCGAAGTCTCTGCCATGGGTCTTCATTTAAAAAACGATGCATGGTATCAAAAGTGGCCCCGCCCCATACTTCCACACCCCAGAAGCCGATTTCATCCATCATTTCAGCGACCGGAATCATGTCTTCGGTGCGGCCGCGCGTGGCAAAAAGGGACTGATGTCCGTCCCTGAGCGTCAGGTCCTGAATTTGAACCGGGTTAGCAGCCTTCGGGCGGTTATCATAATCATTAATTGCCTGCATCTGTACTTTAAAATGATCACTCATTGGAATCTCCTCATTAATATCTTGTGACATATAAATAAATTTTTAACGCTTCAAACGCTTCAAATTTTTTGATTAATTATTTTTTCATCAAATAAGACCATAAAATATGTGCAAATCAGAACTTTTGTCTGGATCCGTGAAATGCTTTCATCTGCATCATCGAACGCATCTGCATCTGCTGCTGACGACCGCTGATACCCCATAAGTTCATAACATACGGTGTTTCTTCTTTAGTTTCAGGGACCGTATCAGACAACTGAGCCATGGAAAATGCCGCCGCCTCCTGTTCTGATTTTATATAATGGGTAACTGCAGCAATTACGGCAATCTTCTTTTTTCTATCCATATCATCCTCAATCTGTGCTTTAGTTATAAATAAAGGTTTGATAAAAATCAGACTTTTATGCCGGAATATTACCATGTTTTTTCGGTGGTAATGTCTGCCGCTTGTTATACATAATCTCCAGAGCCTCAATTAAACGCATTCGGGTTTCACTGGGGACTATCACATCATCAATATAGCCACGGCTGGCTGCACAATATGGATTAGAAAAAAGTTCACGGTATTCGTCAATTTTTTCCTGCCGCTTGGCTTTTGGATCATCCGCACTGTTGATCTCTTTGCGATGAATAATGTTTGACGCACCATCCGCGCCCATTACTGCAATCTCGGCGTTGGGCCAGGCAAAAGCAAAATCTGCGCCCAGATGTTTTGAAGACATGGCAATATATGCGCCGCCATAGTCTTTTCGTACAATGACAAGCAGCTTGGGAACAGTTGCTTCGGAATAACACCATAAAAGCTTAGCCCCATGACGGATAATTCCGCCCCACTCCTGGTTGCTGCCCGGCATATATCCGGGAACATCAGACAAGGTTAATAATGGGATATTAAAGGCATCACAGAACCGAATAAAGCGTGTAGCCTTATCAGATGCATCAATGTCTAAACAACCGGCCATTACTTGCGGCTGATTGGCGATTATGCCAATGGGCTTGCCGTTTAAGCGGGCAAAACAGACAATAATATTTTGTGCAAAATGGGCATGGGGTTCAAAAAATTCACCATTATCAACAATATTACGGATCACATCTTTCATATCATATGATTGGCTCGGGTCATCGGGCAGAATCGAATCAAGTTCCGTTGCGGTTCGTTTAGGATCATCAGCGCATGGCTGAATCGGCGGATCTTCCATATTATTAGATGGCAAAAAAGAAAGCAGCATACGAATATTATTGATGGCATCCTCATCTGATTCACAGGCAAAATGGGCCACGCCACTTTTTTCATTATGGGTCATTGCCCCGCCAAGATCCTCAAACGTAATGATCTCACCGGTCACCGATTTAATGACTTCCGGGCCGGTAATAAACATATGACTGGTGTTTTTTACCATAAAAATCCAGTCGGTCATGGCCGGAGAATAAACAGCGCCGCCGGCAGTCGGTCCCATAATTGCAGAAATCTGAGGAATGACACCGGAACACATTGAATTCCGATAAAAAATTTCACCATAACCGCACAGTGCATCGACACCTTCCTGAATACGGGCACCTCCGGAATCATTCATCCCGACTACCGGTGCGCCGGCCTTGTGAGCCATGTCCATGATTTTGCAGATTTTTTTTGCATGCATTTCACCAAGGGAACCGGCCCTTGACGTAAAATCCTGTGCATAGGCAAAAACAGGACGGCCATCAACATATCCATAACCGGTGACAACACCGTCGGATGGGATATCAATGTCTTCCATTCCAAAATTAACACAGCGGTGTTTGACAAACATATCGACCTCACGAAAGGTGTCGGCATCAAATAGAACCGCCAGTCTTTCCCGCGCAGTCAGCTTGCCTTTTGCCTTGTGTTTGGCGACATTTTTTTCACCACCCTGCTCCAGCGCTTTGCTCTTTAACGCCTTCAATTCATTTATTTTGTCTGCAATACTATCCATTATCCAATCCTTTCATCTCAACGCTTACAGAAACTTAACTATTTTCAAGATCGTAAAAGGTAACAATAATGTAACAAAAAAAAATAATAATCAAGTATATCTACAATGAAGATGTTTTTAGTTATTCAGAAAATTTAATATCATTTTTACTGCCGCCGTAGGCGTCGTCTCGCCGCGTTCAACAGCACGAGTCAATTTCGGCAATGATTTTTTAACTACGGGCAAGTAATAAAACCAGTCCTTTAAACCGTCTTCAAGCAATGTCCGCATCCAGGCAAGCGCCTGTTTTTTTCGTTTTTGCTCCAATGCACCGGTAGCAGATAATTTCCCGTGATGATCTAAAACCGTTTCCCACACTTCTTCAATACCGTCCATATTCAACGAACTGCAGGTCAATACCGGGGGAGACCAATCAACTGTGTCAGGGGAAAATAAATGCATGGCTTCAGTATATATATTTTTTGCCTGCATGGCTCTTTCAAAATTATCACCATCTGCCTTGTTCACGGCAATGGCATCAGCCAGTTCAAGGATCCCTCTTTTAATACCCTGAAGGTCATCTCCGGCACCGGCGAGCATCAGAAGAAGAAAAAAATCAACCATGGAAGCAACGCTCACTTCAGATTGTCCGACACCCACTGTCTCAATAATAATAACATCAAAACCAGCCGCTTCACATACGAGAAGGGATTCACGTGTCTTACGAGACACTCCGCCAAGCGTACCCCCGGCAGGAGATGGTCTGATAAATGCATTTTTATGAACGGACAGTTTTTCCATACGGGTTTTATCGCCCATAATACTGCCGCCGCTTTGAGTGCTGCTAGGGTCAACCGCCAGAATGGCTACCCGGTGGTGACGCTCTACCAGATTCATACCAAGCGCTTCAATAAACGTACTCTTGCCGACACCCGGCACACCGGTAATACCTAAACGGACAGATTTACCTGTAAACGGCAAAAGCTGATCAAGAACCCGTGAAATCAAGTCCTGATGTTTTGGCAAAGAGCTTTCAATCAGGGTAATGGTCTTGGCAAGGGCTTTGCGATTACCGGAACGAACTCCCTGAACATAGTATTCAGGATCGATATCCATTATTTATTTTCCAGCACATTTAACACCTGGTTGGCAGATTCTGTTATCACACTTCCGGGACCAAATATTTTAGAAACCCCGGCATCATAGAGAAAATCATAATCTGCTGGCGGAATAATGCCACCGACGACCACAAGAACTTCTTCTGCACCTTCTTTTCTCAATGCAGCAATCAGTTCCGGCACCAGAATCTTATGTCCGGCTGCCAGGCTGGAAACACCAACAACATGAACATCATTTTCAACGGCCATACGTGCTGCTTC
>JAQIBZ010000394.1 GCA_027858815.1 Desulfobacteraceae bacterium | reverse complement strand
CTGAAAAAAATAAAAAGGAACAACTGAATAAAAAGTATCAGGCAGCTGTTGCAAAACTGGCAAAAGAAAAAAAACAGCGACAGAAGCTGCTGGCTGAGATTAAGCAGAAGAAAACAAATCGTCTGGCAACAATAAAATATTTAAAAGCAGCTTCTGTCAAGATGGATAAAACAATCAATTCCCTGCGTCGGGGAAGTACGCCTGAGCCGGAAGATATTAACACTTTTTACGCTTATCAGGGCTTGCTAAAAATGCCGGTTAACGGTAATGTTATTTCGAAATATGGAAAATACGTTGAGCCGCATTCGGGGGCTTCGAATTTTCGAAACGGCATTGAAATCCAATCCAGGCCGGGAACCCCGATACGGGCAGTGTTCTCAGGGCAAACGATATTTTCAAGCTGGCTAAAAGGTTATGGCAATGTCATTATTATTGCGCACGGTAAAAATTATCATACCGTGTATGCACATGCTGAAGAGCTTTTCAGATCAAAAGGCGAAAAGGTGGAAGCCGGAGAAGTCATTGCCACTGTTGGAGATACCGGCGCAATGAACGGACCGACGCTTTATTTTGAAATCCGCCATCAGGGAAACCCCGTTGATCCGCTTGAATGGATAAATCACAGTTAAAAGGAGATCCTTATGATCAAGAAACAGAAACAGTTACTCAAAAGCGGGCTGTTTGTCATTTTTATTGCTTTAACGGTCGTCTCAGCGACTGTTGTATACGGAGATTTGGTCAAGCAGGACAATGAAACATATGAAGGGCTTCGGCTTTTTTCCGATGTGATTGCCGAAATTGAAAGTAATTATGTGGAACCGGTGGAAACCAAGGAATTGATCGAAAAGGCGATTGAAGGAATGGTGCACAGTTTAGATCCTCATTCATCCTTTTTACCACCGGAAGCCTTTGATGATCTTCAATCGGAAACCAAGGGCGAGTTCGGCGGTATTGGTATCGTTATTACTATGCGAGACCGCCGTTTGACGGTTATTTCTCCTATTGAGGGGACACCGGCATATAAAGCCGGCGTTCAGGCGCAGGATATTATTGTTAAGGTCGATGGTGAGTCGACAAAAGACATGATGCTTTGGGAAGCTGTCAAAAAAATGCGGGGTGAACCGGGAACACCTGTTGAAATAAGTATTTACCGAAAAGGAGAATCGGAATTTCTTGATTTAAACCTGCTCCGGGCGGTCATTCCCCTGGAAAGTGTTCGGTCTTTGAGCCTGAAGCCAGGGTATGGATATATCTGGGTCACCAATTTCAGGGAAAACACAACGGATGAAGTGAAAAAAGCATTAAAAGAACTGGAAAAAGAAAACGCACCATTAAAAGGTCTGATTCTGGACTTACGGGACAATCCCGGCGGCTTGCTGGATCAGTCAGTCAAGGTTTCTGATATTTTTCTTGAATCCGGGACCATTGTCAGCATCAGGGGCCGGGAAGGCAAAGAGGGTGAGGAATACACTGCTCACCCGAATGGCAGTCCCAACGATTATCCGATTGTTCTTCTGATCAACGGCGGCAGTGCCAGTGCCTCGGAGATTGTTGCCGGTGCACTGCAGGACAACCATCGGGCACTGGTTCTCGGAACCACCTCATTTGGTAAAGGATCTGTTCAGACGGTTCGGCCGATGCGTGACGGTTATGCCTTAAAATATACCATTGCCAGGTATTATACCCCCAGCGGCAAATCGATTCAGGCGGAAGGTATTATACCGGATCTGGTGGTTAAGCGGCGGGCTCTCGATGAGACAGCCAGTGATGGATTTGACGCCAATATGATTAAAGAAGGAGATTTGAAAAATCATTTGACTGCCGGTGAAGAGGGCGAAGAAGTTGAAGATTTTGAGGCCATTGAGAAAAAAATTGACGATGCCGACGACAAAGATGTTAAGAAGGACGATGAAAAGGACATGACGGAAGCTGAAAAAATTATCCGCTTGCGAGATGCGGTTTATGAGCACAGTTCTACGGATTCCAATGCAATGCTTTTAGATTCACAGGTTAATCGGGCGTATGAAATATTAAAAGGGTATGAAATCTTTAAGGGATTATCTCAGAAATAAAATATTATCAATTGGTTCTGATTTCCATCAGCTGATTTGATAATCAGTATATTTCAATCATCAAAGGCGCAATGAGCATATTGCGCCTTTGATTTAGCATCAGCACGATATTCCTGATATGTAAAGGGGCCAGATGGTAGCGAAAAAATCAACACCGCCCAAAAAGACAGCCGCGCTGAAAAAAGGGGCGGCTGTCCAAAAAAAAACAGCGTCTCCCAAAAAGGCGGCACCGCGAAAAAAACCGGCACCCGCAAAAAAGAAAACAGTTACGGGCGGTAAGCATCAGAAGCAACCGCAAGGCCGTTTAGGGGATAAAATTGTTACCATCATGACCACATCGTTTTTTGTGGTATTTGCTTTGTTTGTGGCATATGTGCTGCTGCATCCGCAAAATGCTCAGAAGATTCCGGAACCAGCATCAATACCGGTAAAAAAGGTGGTTCCCCTTAAAATAGCCAAGTTTGAGAAGCCTGATTTTGAAATTTTCCCGACCCAGCCGATTCCGTCTCGCCGGGCGGCTGCAACTCCTCGAGTAGCCCAAAAAACACCTTTGGATACACGGATATTGCCAAAGGATAAACGGCCGGTTGTGGCGATTATTATTGATGATCTTGGCTATGATATGAATCTGGCAAAAAGATTTATGGCCCTTGATACAAAATTAACCTGCGCTGTGCTGCCGCATAGTGTCTATTTCAGACAGATTGCCGAACTGGCCCGCAAAGGAGGTCATGAGGTGATGCTTCACCAGCCAATGGAACCTAATGAATTTCCGATGATTGATCCGGGGCCGGGGGCACTGTTGTCTTCTATGTCGCCGGATGACAGAATAAAACAGTTAAACGCCAATATTGACTTGATTCCGGGTGTTTGCGGCGTGAATAATCATATGGGATCAAAAACCACAACCATGTCCGATGAAATGAATCAGGTATTTACTGTTTTGAAAAAAAGAGGGCTGTTTTTTATCGACAGCCGGACCACCGCCGCCACATTAAGCCAGTCTTCGGCCCGGCTGTTTAAGGTGCCGTTTGCAGAACGGGATGTGTTTTTGGATCATGTCCGCAAAAAGTCTGAAATACGGGCGCAAATCGAGCATCTGATCAATATTGCCGAAGTCCATGGAAAAGCCTTGGGCATCGGACACCCCTATGAAATAACGTATGAGGTATTAAAAGAAGCCCTGCCGGAGATGGAAAAAAGGGTCCGGATAATTCCAGCATCAGAAATTGTGGAAGTTTTTTAGCCCGTTTTGGAAAAGTGGTGAAAAATAATTTAATAAAAACTTGCTATTCTCATTTACTGTGATAAAAGATACTCCATTATTAAAGGCCCGCTCTTGTTTGGCGGGCCAGTTTCGTTCTGAAGGAATTATCCATTTGTTAAAGTGGCATCCTGCAGTCTGGAACCATTAGAATTTTTTTTATTAAGGAGGATGTTACAATGGCTAATGGAACAGTAAAGTGGTTTAACAGCACCAAGGGTTTTGGTTTTATTGAACAAGAAGACGGCGGACCGGATGTGTTCGTTCATCATTCAGCAATCAATGCAAGTGGTTTTAAATCACTTAATGACGGCGACCGGGTAACTTTTGACATTGAACAAGGCCAAAAAGGCCCTGCAGCTGCAAATGTGACTGTCGTTTAACAGTTATATTTTTCAGTAAAAAACTCAAAAGGCATTTCATCGATTTTCGGTGAAATGCCTTTTTTTTATTTAAACGATAGAATTCTCCAGTGTCCCGACTTTTTCAATCTCCAGTTCAATCGTATCCTCCGGTTTAAGCCAGTGACCGTTTTCCATGCCGCAGCCGTTCGGCAGGGTGCCGGAACCGAAAAATTCTCCGGGGTACAGCTGTTCATCTAAGGACGCGTAGGCAATGGCTTCTCCCAACGTATAATCCATGTCTGATGTGGAAGTTGTAACAATAGTTTTTCCGTTGATGCGTACTTCACCGGATAAATTATACAGATACGGCATAATTTCATCGGCAGTCACTATTGTGCTGGAAATCGCATTGATAAAATGCTTGGCCTTTACCGGGCCGAATCCGCTTCTCATCTCCGCCAGCTGGATATCCCGGGCAGAAAAATCGTTAAATACAACAAAGCCGCCGATGGCGTCCATGGCTTCTTTTTCAGTGGCATTTTTTAAATGCTTTACAATGACAACACCCAGTTCCAGTTCATAGTCAAGGGCTTTGGTGTAGGAAGGAAATGTTACCGGATACTGGTTCGTGACAAAGTTTAAGTGGTTGCCCATATAATAAATGGGCTTTTTATACCATAACGGATGGGGCCTGAATTTGGGAAATGTCAGTTTAAACAAACTTTCATAGGCTGCCGCAAATCTATAGGAAATCGGCATAAACCGGCGGGCGTATCCGCGGCTGGCATTAATCACATGCTGTTCAAACAGCATAAAATCCCGATAAGACCGGGGGTGGAAAGGGAGCAGGGGAGTATCTTCAATTCCCGACAGTTCATCGTTGAAGTCATCTGCCAGCGCCTGCCATTTGTCCCGCATGGATTGCTCTGCCTGTAGAACAGCAATCATGTCTGTGAAATCCGGATCAATTGTTTTTTGTGACTGCTGGTTTTCTGAGGGTGATAGAAGTTTTAACGGAATCCAGCGGTCGCGGCTGAGAATAGCAAGGGTGGGAGTAGGATCATTTTTTAATTGCAGGCGTTTAATTTTCATAATTGCCTTTCTCTATTTTTCGTCTTCCTTGGTTGTTATTTCAGCTTTGGTGATTTCGTGAAATCTCAGATTCCGACGGCAAAGTATAAAAGTTCACCAATCTCATAAAATTGGCAAGGCGCACGAGCGCAACGAAGAAACTGAGCTTCCAAATAAGTCATTCATTATCGCTTGAAATGATGGATAACTTATTTGCTCATACAGTGGTGAATCGTCACCATGAAAAGCTTTTTACGAAGCCGTCAATTTTGAAGCAATCGCCACCCACTCCTCTAGACACAGTACATCAATGATTTCAAATCCACAGGCAAGCAGATTTTCTTCAACCATTGCCCGCCGGGGTTCGATAATACCGGAGCAAATAAAAATGCTATCTTTTTTAACCACAGGATGGATATCATCTAACAGATGAACAATGATTTCAGATAAAATATT
>JAQIBZ010000265.1 GCA_027858815.1 Desulfobacteraceae bacterium | reverse complement strand
CCGAAAAATGTTATCTCAAAGACATCTCATTCCCTTGCATTTTCTGCCATCGGTTATCGACATAAAAATCGTCTGGTTTCCGGATTCAAGGCAAATACGGTTATGGATGTACTTGACCTTGGTAAATTTGAAGATGCCAAGTTTACAATCGATACTTTAAATAATTATCTGGTTTCATCTGCGCCAAAAGTGTCAAAATTTCATATCCCGTATCCTGCCAAAATATTTTATGACCAACAAAAAGAGATTCTTCCGAATTTTATTAAACTGGCAAACCGTTTAGGCCGCATGATGTGCGATGCTTCAGATGACCGCATTGGCATGCTTCACGACGGTTATCTTAAACTCTATCAGTTAAAGGAACCCGGACTGAATTTTGATTGTATTCTGTTAGATGAAGCACAGGATATTAACCCGGTGACCAGTACCATCATCATGTCACAAACCCAACCAGGTATGCTAAAACAGCCGTCTTCAATTATCCTGGTGGGTGACAGTCATCAGCAGATCTATAGTTTCCGGGGAGCCAGAGACACTTTAAATACGATAAAAACAACCAAAACATTTTATCTGACGAAAAGTTTCCGTTTTGATAACAAAGTGGCAACGGTTGCCAATATGGTACTTCACATATTTAAAGGTGAAAAAAAATCAGTTATTGGAACCCCTGCCGGGAATGGCGGAAAACCCAAATGGAATCCGAAATGCTATACGGTAATCGCCCGAACCAATGCCGCTGTTTTTGACAAAGCCGTCCAGCTATCCGGTACGCATAAAATCGGTTTTGTTGGAGGGATACAAGGCTATCGACTGAATAGAATCAGAGATATTTATTATCTCTTCGCATCGAATCATGATCGGATTTCAGATAAATATATTAAACGTTTTGCCCGGTACAATGATCTCAAAGCCTATGCCCGGGCAGTCGAAGACATTGAACTGATGAGTATCTGCAAGGTCGTTGATAATTATAAATTCAGCATTCCGAATCTGGTAAAAACGCTGTCAGAAAAAGCGGTGGATGCGCCAGAAGCCGAAGTTCTGCTGACAACGGTTCATAAAGCGAAAGGCCTTGAATGGCAAAACGTTCATTTAATGTCAGATTTCCCATCTTTTGTTGAAAACAACGCAATGATCAATTCGAATTCCCTTGATCCGGATGAATTCAACCTTGTTTATGTTGCGATCACACGGACCATTTCAAGGCTTCGATTTGATAAAGACAGTAATATGCCTGAATTCATAAAACTGGCAAATAAAAAATTCGCAATTTAGCAGGTTGTTGAAATCAATCGATAGTGAATTCACCTGTTATAATGGGAAATTAAAAAAAATTATAATGACGAATTAATGTCTTGCATTGCTTTTTGGATTATTTCCGAAAGCTCCGGATGAGAACGGATTATTTTCTTTAAACAAGACGTTGACTGATTGCCGCCAATTTTCCCAAGCAACGGGATGGCAGCCTGCATCAGTGACATTTCATGTCTGCTGCCGACAGCCTTTTTAACTATTTGCCATATGGATTTACTTTCACCAACCGTTAATTTTAAAAGTTTGACAACATCCGTTTCGACTTTCCGGCTGATCGGTATATAAGGCATTGCCGTAATGGCGGAAAGAATATGAACCGTCTGATTCATATGTTTTTCCGCCGCTGTCTTGTCTTTTGGCATAACCCGGTTAATAATATCTAAAAGTTCATTCATGGCAGATTCTGAAATCGGGGCGAATTCATGAAGCGACCTCATTGCCCGCCAGTTGACCTTAGGATCTTCATCATTCATTGCTCTTAAAACGATTGATTCACCGTCATGGGGTTTTAAAGAAACAGCTGCTTTTAATGCTTCCTCACGAATTTTCGGATTTGAATGTTCCAGAAATTTCCGGAGATAAACAAAATCGTCTTCATTGTCGCTGATATTACCAATAATCATCATGGCGTTTCGGTGAATATACCATGGGCGACCAACATCCTCAAGCATATCAATCGCCCATTTTTTGGCCTGAATACCCTTTCCCGTCAGCATTTCAAATGAAAGCTTTCTGACTTCACGATCATCACTGTCAGACAGCATTTGACAGATTATGCCTACTCCGAATGTCCCAAGGTCATTCAGAATTTGATTCATTATTTGCCTTTGTTTTGGTTCAGCGCATTCATAGGCATTGATAAGGTTGTCTGTTACATCTTTAAAAATAAAAACAATCGGTCGTTCAAAAGCCTCAAGAGATTTAAACAGCGATGTTTCGGAGAAATCATCCACATGATCGGATTTCATTACCTTGAGACCGGTATGAACATGGTCGGTATTGACCGGTTTACGTGATGAAGCGATTCGAACGAGATTCGCTATCCGCGCGACCACATCCCAATCGCCGGCTTCTATGATAAACGGCAGGGTGCGTCTGAAACATTTCAGATAGATCAGGGCATCTTCAGGCTTTTTTACGTTATCTAAACCGTTTTTATATTTTGAAAAATTTTCCCGAATGTCATCTGCCATTTTTAATGTATTTATTAAATACTGGACATCCGCCGGCAGTTCATGAAAGGTGAGAATTTTATTTCGATACAGCTGTTCTAAAAAATATTGAGCACCGGATTCCTTTTCAATCACAACACGCCTTGAAATCAATTTCAAAATACGTTTTATTCCGGCAAACCGTCGATCAATCATTTTATTGTCCGGATGCTTTACCTTAAGCTTTTTAAGAGCGTCCAACTCTTTAAATGTAAATTGAGAAGTTGGAAGCAACAGTTTAATGGAAAAAGCATCAACAACAATTTCTTCGATTTCTTCCGGCGGCATACTTTTGACATATTTTGCAATAATATAGCAATTCACCAGAAAGTCATTCAGGTAAGCGGGGTGTTTCAAAGGCCGGATAATATCCTGAACCGTCTGCAGCTTCATGGTTTTTATCGCATCACTGGATACACCTTTAAACATCGGCATGATTTTCAAATCTTTAGCCAGTCGATGAATGGCCATTTCAACCCGCCATGGAAGGTCAGACTCAAGTTTAACCATATCATCGACAAATACAGTTGAAATATCTGTTATACCGTGCTCAATAAACGTATTTGTTAAATAAGTACCGGCTTCCTTGTCTTTATGATCATCCACTTTCGGGTCACTCATAATATCAATAAACTGGTAAAAATGTTCTGCTTGAATCGTCTTTTTCAAAGCAAAACTGAGCAGTTTTTTCCGTTCGCAATAATCACTGAGCTTGGGGACAAAAAGTTCAGCAACGCCGGGTCCGACTAAAACACGGATACTGATGGGTTCATCAAGGATTCCGCTGATCATCAGATCAATACCGTCTCTCGAATTCTGATTGGTGATCATTATTTCACGCTGTTCGCCAAGGACGCTGATAAACTCATCATAAAGACCTGCCTTTGCCGAATGAATACCAGGATGACCGGGTGCATAATACCCGCTTCTTAACATCGCTTTCGTCAGGTTCATAAAAAACTGACCGATCGGCGCTGCCTTTTGACGTTCTTCAGTGGTCAGATCTTTTTTGACTGGAACTTTTTTAACGGTGAGGTCTGGTTGTTCTTCAACTTCAAATTCCAATTCTTCCTGATCCATCATTTGTTTTAAATCTTTAAATAAAACACCTTTGAAATTCCTATTTTCAGATACCGGAACAGCTTGATCTACTTTTTTGATATCAATATTATCTGTATTAAAAGCATCATGAATACCAGATTCTTTGGATACGGATTCCGTTTCCGGAAGAAAATCAAACTCACAAGGAACCTGTAATTTTATTTCAGAAAAGTCCTCACTTTGAATTTCATCCGACTCTTCCTGAAACTGAAAATCAGATACAGCATCATCTAAAAAAGCAAATTCACGTTGATTTGCCAAATCCAATTTCAAAGGCGCATCATCGGATTCATTTTCCATTCTTAAATTATTTAAATCAAGACTCCAGTCCTCTGATGGTATTTTTTCACCACCCGAATAAAGGTTGATATTATCTTCCGTCTGAGAACCATCTTCACGGATAACTAAATCTTTTTCATCAAAATCCGGTTCTATTCCGGTCAGTTCATCAGAACTTGTTGTCAATTCCTCAGTTTCAGGAATCGATAGATCCAAAATATTATGATAGTAATCATTTTCGGACAGCTTACGAATTATGTCAGATATAACTGTTTTCATCCCTTCTGTAATGTCAATTGTCATCCCGGAATTAGATTGCGAATCGTTTAAACCTGATACGGCAATACCATTGATAAAAAACGGTTCATCCACTGAAGGGATAATCAATTTAATGATGATATTTGACTGATCCGCAAGTACGTTTGATGCGGGCAGAAACACTTGCCCGGTTAGAAATTGTTCGTAAAACGGAACAAAATCCTGAACTGATATAAATTTAACAATAATAAGAAATTTCTTCATTTCGTCATTATACCATTAGATAAAGTTTAAGTATTATATTACAAATCATAATATATCACTTTCATGTTTTGTTTGACAGTCATTTTTCACCATAGTATTGTATTAATTATAAAAAAATTTTATACCCGTTCAGCAATACTTACATGGCCGTCTTAAATCATAAATTTACCAGGTTATTTGTCTTCCTGCCAAAAAAAAGGATCAATTCACATGGACAAGGAAAAAGGACAAATTCTTCTCAAGCTGGCACGAAAAGCAATTGCCGAAAGCCTTAATATTGAAACACATGGCCCTGATGATCTAAACGGTGATCTAAACGGTGATCTAAGCGGCGCTATAACAGATAAAATATTTAATGACCATCAGGGTACATTTGTCACACTTACTTTGAACAAACAACTTCGCGGATGCATCGGTAATCTTTCTGCTGATAAATCGGTCATAGAAGGGATCAAAGACAATGCGATTAACGCAGCTTTTCACGATCCACGATTCCCCCCCCTTACTAAAGGTGAACTCAATAATGTCGAAATTGAAATCAGTCTTCTCTCTAAAGCTGAAAAACTTGAATATCATGATGGTGAGGATCTTCTTAAAAAATTAAAACCGGGGATTGACGGCGTGATCATCCGTAAAGGCCATTACAGCTCTACCTTTCTGCCTCAGGTATGGGATCAGCTTCCGGATAAACAGTCTTTTCTTGAACATTTATGCCAAAAAGCCGGACTGCCGTCTGATGAATGGAGACGTCCCGGACTGGACGTCATGGTGTACCAGGTTCAGTATCTTAGAGAAAAACATACCAATTTACATGAATGATTACAGGACACTATACCTAAAACCTTAGCAATTACCTTATTCTATTTATGCGATCATTAAAAGCTAAAATTCTCTGTGTTCTTATTGCAGGATTATTTTTTGGACTTAACGGATGCGCCCATAAAATTGTCAAAAAAATGGAAGCGACAGCATACTGCGGATGTGGTCAATGCTGTTGCTGGGAACGCGGGAGCTGGGTGTATTTAAAACTTGATTTCTGGAATAAGTATATCAATAAAGGTAAAAACAGCGGTCGCCCTTACTCGGGGCTGACAGCCAGCGGTACAAAACCGCACGAACCACAGCCCGGACTTTTTTCCTTAGACAGTATCTGCAAACCCTGGATGATCCCGTTCCGCATCATTTTCCCCTGGCTGTGGTTTTCCCGTGACGGTACTATTGCTGCGGATACGCGCTATTATAAATTCGGGACGCGACTTTATGTTCCCAGCTATGGCTATGGCGTCGTTGAAGACCGGGGTAGCGCCATTAAAGGCCCGACACGCCTGGATTTATATTATAGCTCACATTCAGAAGCTTTAGAGTGGGGTCGACAACACCTTGATGTAACATTCTATCGATAACACATATCCCCTAATTTATTTTTTTCTGATAAAACATTTTTCCGTTGATATGCAGAACTCCAATATGTTGATTTGAAATCATCGGTTCGACATATTTGAGTACCTCATGCTGATGAATTCCAAGCCCTGAAGAAATATCCGGTAATGTGCAGGGTCGACGTTCGAGCATACTTAAAATTTCTCTTTCTGTATCAATTGTTTTTTTATTTATTGCTCTCTTTTTAAACGAAGCAATAACTTCAGCATTTTTTCCAAGGATTTTGCAAAAATTATTCAAAATTTCTTCAGATACTGTTTGAACATCAATTTCAGCCGTCGGTCGAACTGCGGTGTTCAAATGAATTTTATCCGGTTCGAACTTATCCGTCCATTGCTTAAACTTTCTGATCATCGATTCCGTATCATTAATGCCCTTCACAATAAATATTTCAAGCCAGATTTCTCCATGATAAATCTTTCGGAATTCAATGAGTCCATTTGCCATTTGTTCAAACATAAGACGCCTGTGCGGCCGGTTGATCTTTAAAAAAGTATGCTCATCACAGGCATCAAAAGAAGGCAAAACAACGTCCGCAGCACATAAATCTTTTCTTACGTCCTCATTTATCAACATAGACCCATTGGTAAGAACAGCGACCGGGATATCAGTATATGCCTTAATCCCTTTTATTATAGTTGAGATCTCGCTGTTTAATGTCGGCTCTCCGGAACCACCCAGGGTAATATAATCCGGTTCAATGCCTTCTTTTAATCGCTCAAAAAGTTGAGTTAAAATACTTTCCGACAACACATATGGTTTTCGTTCAATTGTCGTTTCCGGTGTCGATCCGATCTGACAATAAATACAATTATATGAACAGACTTTATAGGGAACGAGATCTACACCTAAGGAAAAACCAAGTCGCCGGGATGGAACCGGCCCATAAATTAA
>JAQIBZ010000258.1 GCA_027858815.1 Desulfobacteraceae bacterium | reverse complement strand
CGTTTATTTTTTTTACTCAAAAAGATGGGTTAAGTCTGCAAAGAAGATGCTTAAGGAGCGGCGGAAGATAGTTAGAGGTTTTGAAAAACGTAATGTGAAGCGTTGGGCTAAGGCGTTTGATATTCTGGAAATCCATATTGTTATTTGTACAGAGGCAGGAGAAGAGTTCAATTCTTCCTATCGACAAGCCGCTGCTGAGGGCAATGATTTAGTGTTTGATATAGTTGTTAGGCTTCATGCAAGAGCATGCCATATTGCTCAAGAAATCTTGTGTCTCCTAAAATCAGGATTTGCTGATGCCGCTCATGCAAGATGGCGAGCTCTCCACGAAGTAAATGTGACAGCAATGTTTATAGCTAAACACGGTCAGGATTGTGCAGAGAGATTCTATTTTCATGATATTGTTGATTCTTACGATGGGATGGTCGAGCACAAAAAGTACGAGGATCGGCTTCAGGAAAAGGCGCCTTCCCAAGACGAGATAGATAGCTGCAAAGTAGAATATGACGAACTGATTGCACGATACGGGAAGAAATTTGGAGACCATTATGGTTGGGCTTCATCCTTATTTCCCAGCCATAGGCGAGTAGGCTTTACAGCAATAGAAAAGAATATTGGCTTGGATCACATGCGCCCCTACTATAAGTGGGCTAGCCAGAATATACATTCAGGCTCTAAAGGAATGAGCAACCGTCTCGGACTGTGTGAGGCAAAAGAGGATATCCTGCTGGTTGGGCCAAGTAATTCAGGAATGACTGACCCTGCCCATGCAACAGCTATTAGTTTAAGCCAAATTACTTGTGCTCTTTTAATGCTTGAGCCTACGTTAGATCATATTGTGATCATGAAAATTACTGATGAATTTCAAAAGGACGTAGGGGATGTATTCCTAAAAATAGAGTGAACGAAATGATTCAACGGCATTAAAAGCGACGGCAAAAACCCGCCGCGCCTTATGCCGGAAGTAAGGATGGTTGATGTGGATAAACCAATTTTCATAAAATTACTTGAACATGGTGAAGAAGTCGGTTTGTCTGGCACTGACTTTGATCATGTTCAAGGCTGGGCCTGGGAGAATCAATTAATTTCAAATACTCAAAATAGTGAGAATGAGGTTTCTTTGCTACGAGACCTTTTTTTCGAGTGCTTTACTCGCAACTCAGGAAATAGTGCGGAAATATGGGTACTAAAAAACGAATATTACTTTCGGCTACTTGAGTATAAAGAATTATCAGAAGCAAGGAATAGCTCGAGACTGGCCAACCGAAATGCAATATTCGCAATAATAATTTCAGTTATAGCGATGTTGACCTCGATAGTGATCGGGTTTCAGCAACTTACCGGTCAAGTAAATATCAATAAGAAACAGATCCTATCAATCAATGAAAACATTGAGAATCAGTCGCTTAAGATCGACCAAACTCTTAAGGAAGGATTTTCTAATATTGTAAATACACTGGAATTACAACCTTTGGATGCTAATAAAAGTCCAGTGGTATTAAATAAAATAAATGATGCTACTAATCCTAACAAGACGAATGCAGCCGAAGCAAAAAGCCGCGCGGCTGATTAGCAACATTCGAAGCAACTAATTACAACACATATTTAATTTCAATGAGGCAAGAATGAAAATAGAAATTGCTTGCGATAAAAATGATACTACTAAAAACAAAGGTGATCTTCTTGAAAAAATATCAAAAGATCTTCTCGAAGCCCTTGGATATGATGTTATCGAAGAATTTAGTTTCAATGGTGTCGAACTTGATTTATTATGTAAGCACAAAGTAAATAGTAAAGAAATATATGTTGAGTGCAAGGCCCAAAAAGACAAAATCGGTGCGCCAATCCTTAGACAATTACTTGGAACAGTCATTTGTTATAACTATGCAGAAGGTTGGCTTGTGTCAACATCTGAGTTTGGCAAAGAAGCAAAAGGTTTTGTTGAGATGTGGCAAGAAAAGCCACAAGAAGAATCATCCAAATTGAGTTTTTATACTCCTAAAATCATAATAGAATCATTACAAAGAGCTTCAGTTATCTGCAAACAACCTGTAGATAAGGCTGAAGAATATATTGGTGGTGCAGAGTTTTTAGGAGAATGGACCTTGCTCCTGACAAAATATGGTAGATTTTGGACTGTTTATACTCTTCAAGGTGGCGCCCCTTACGGGGTTTTAATATATAACGCTGAAAATGGACGTCATATTCAGGAAGAAAACACAATAAACAACATATCTCAGTTAGAGACCAGTTTAACCGAATTTAATTTAAAGGTTGGCATCAAAAAAACTTCTAAAAATAGACCATCATTAACTTTTACACCACCAAGTGTTGTTGAAGTTCAAATCGGAGACTCTTGGGATGACTATAGGCCTGCTAGACCACAAGATTTTGTTGGCAGAGATGAGCTTCAAAAAGACATACTTGCATTTTTAAACAATGCGAAAGAAAAAAATAGTGCCACGAGAATTTTTGCGATCACAGGTAATTCTGGGCTGGGAAAAAGTTCTTTAATAGCAAAAGTAAGAGATAGATCGAGGAATAAATTCTACAAAAACCGATATTTCACCTTTGCCGTTGATATCCGTGGAGCCAAAACCCCTTCTTACATTTCAGCTTCTTTGTTGAAATGTCTCAAAAACGCACAGCAAGCTGGCTTTGGAGATAACATGAATTTACAATTAACTGACCCTATTGCACCTCTAACATCTCCAAGTATCGCGCGCTATTTGGAATCAGTCGAGAGGGCTGGGCAATTAATATGTTTAATTTTTGATCAGTTTGAAGAACTATATTCAAATCCTGAACTGTATGGTGTTTTTTCAATAGCTAAAGACTTGATGCTTGATGTTGCATCCTATAAAGGAAATTTTGTTTTGGGATTTGCGTGGAAAACTGACAGCACAACACAGCAAGACCATCCAGCCTATCACATGTGGCACGAACTATCTGATCACAGAAGAGTCTACAAACTTGATGTATTTGATAGTGGTGAAATATCGAAATCCATAACCACTTTTGAGAAAGAAGTTCAACAAAAAATACCTATCGAGATTAGGCATCAAATTGTGCACTCAAGCCAAGGTTTTCCTTGGTTACTAAAAAAACTATGCATAAATTTATATGAAAATCTAAAAAAAGGCGAAGGTGCCGATTCAATATTAGTTGATTTGGATGTCCGTCGTTTATTTGAAAATGATTTGGATCTTTTGTCTCCTCCTGAACATACTTGCTTAAAAATAATTGCACAAAAGGCACCGGCTGACTGGAGTGAAATAATCGAAATATCAGGGATTGCAGTGCTCAATGCACTTGTACACAAAAGGTTGGTAGTTAAGAGTGGAGACCGATTAAATGTCTACTGGGATATTTTTAAAGACTATTTGTTAACAGGAAATGTACCAATTATCCCTTTTAACTATATCCCAACATCCGATTTTTATTCGATTTTAAAAGTGTTTCAAGCTTTAAATAGCAAAGAATATATTGGTGCAGAAGAGATTGCTAAAGAAACCTCTTTAAACGAGAGAACAGTTGCTAATATTGGCGCAGACTTGGTTATGTTTAGTTTGGCAGAAAGGAAAGGAACCTTCTTCAAGCACCATAGAGACTTGAATGAATATTCAGAAATGTCAGTACTTCAGAAACTTAGAGAGAAATTTGGAAAACACTCATTGAAATTAGCAATGTACAAAAAAATGGCTGGGGCAACAGTAGATCAGAATGCTGTAACGATAGCACTTAGAGCCAGTCTTCCCAAAGCAAAATTTAGCGATAAAACTTGGACGACATATTCCAATAGGTTGTCCAACCTGTTCACCCACACAGGGTATTTTGTGAGGGTTGGGAGTCAAATTGTTGTCCAAGATTTAGGTGCACCAATTGTTGATAGGGGAAGTTGCGCGAGAAAAGGAAAAAAGAGAGGAATTATTTTTTCTGCTCCAGCTTCTCCTGCGACTGTTTGCGAGGCACTTGAGGCCATTGAAAAAGCTAATGATTTTAAAGTTGCAGTTGCTAATGGCTATCGAAACGCCTTAACAGTTCTAAAAAGATTCGAATTAATATCAATTAATGAAGATAAAATTTCAATCAATATTCCTTCAATTAAAAAATATGGTGGATACAAAGAAGCAATCTGGACTTCTGCTAAAAACGAACCTGTAATAGGAAAATGTATAGAAAAAATAAATCAAGAACCTACAATTTCAGGTTTTAGCATCGGTGAGTTTGTTGCTAAAGAGTACAACAATAAATGGACAAAATCTTCCATGCAAAGAAATGGTAACAGCTTAAAACAGTGGTCTAATTGGGTAAAAGAAGGTACTGAAACGTCGGTGGTGCCATCTCTTCCAGGACGCATTAAGCAATAACACCCTAACAAATCAATAAACTCTGACAAAAAAAGCGGTGCTTTTTTAGCAGGTTATCTCAAGCGAACCTCTTGAAAAATATAGGTATTGAAGGAAATGATATATAGATTAACAGTGGAGTGTATAGATGGCTGGCATTATGATCATGAAACTATTCGTATAATAGAGGTTGATGAAAATATAATTTTGTATGATCTTTTCGATATTATTAGGGAGGCAAATGGTTTTGGATGGGAACATGGGCACATGTTCTATTTAGGACGAAATCCTCGAAATAAAAAAATTATTTTTAGTAATGGAAAAGATTTCTATGGTAAAGAGTATAGGCCATATGATTCTTCTCTTAAGGAAATTTATCCACTTGGAAATCTTAAATTTTATTTCTTATATGATTTTGGAGACAATTGGATTTTTCAGATTAGAAAAAGCCGAAAACGCATAGAGGCGAAATCGAACGTGAGATACCCTCGGATTATTGAAAAAATAGGAGAAGATCCTCTTTCCCATTTATATAACGAATAAGGTAATAGAGCAATTTCGCATAACAAGCGGATGAACGCTGACCCAAAAAGCCGGGACTTTTGACGCTTCATTAAAAATAAGATAAAATTCAAAATTTTACAGCATTAAAGTCTGTCTGACTTTTTGGTCAGGTTATCCGCAGCGTTGGTTGTACAAAATGATGAGATCAATATTCATAGTTTTGGTTCTATCGTTCATAATCGGGTGCGGTTCTTCACAATCCGTCGAGTTCGTGCGTCAATGTCAAGAGCTTTCAGTCAGGTCGAACGTCGCTCGGGAAATGCAGAAGTTCAAGAATAACCGAGGTGGTGACAACGAAGCACGTTTCGAAATTCTACGGGCATTTTGCATGCGCCGCCAGCTTTATGGACCTCGCGATGAGAAACCGGAGCTTGTTGATCCTCTTCTCGACACCAATTCGATCGTCACGTTGCTTGGGCAACCTGATGTCATCACCAACGAAGGAACGTGGATTTACTATTTCAATGCAACTCAAGATTGGCATCTTGAGTTGAGCTTTAGAGAGGAGCAACTACTTCGAACAAGTTACAGGCAATTAATGTCAATAGAAGAATTTACAACCAACAAGCGGGTAGAGCAGACCGGGAGTAGCGGTGTCGGGCATCCCAAATCTTCGGCCCGGTCTGCTCACCCTTAGCCAATAGGTAGAATTATGAATCATATTAATTTTGAATATTTTGCGATCCAATATCTTAATACTTGGTTTCGAACTGATCAATTCATTGGTGTCCTTTCGGCAGGCGTGCATACGGCAAAAAAAGATCGAAGGGGAAGCATGGCGTGAATGCGATGGGGTGATCGGGATGCCCGGTTTTTAATCGAGCATCCCGGAAGCCGGGATAAAAAAAGAGGAAGAACTGTGTGACTTTGATTGATGTATCAAATGTCGCCCAACAACCGGCCCTCCCCCGTGAGCCGGAGCGTTCGAAACCTATAATAGATAATTAAGTCGGTGAGTGAAATGAATGAAACTCAATGGAACATGAAACCAAATAAAGCAAAAGCAGTAATGCTTGCTAAGCGTCAACTAGCTGAGTTTGTATGTGACGCAGTTAACTTGGAAGGGATTAATTTAACCTTACCGGAAATCCAAACATTACTGGATGGGATTACCGTTGGCGGACATAAAGTATCTGACCAACAAATAGCATTGAACCAAGCCGATACATGGCGCGCGTTATTTGGGCTAATTGATAAAAATCAGTTTGAAATCACCTATGAAAAAGTCTGTACCCTACATCTCATAGCGGGTAAGGACGAGGCATTGGAGTGGGGGGAGTTTAGATCTGGTGGGGTTACTATAGCAGGGACAGACTATATGCCGCCACAGGCTGATTCGTTACCAGAGTTGTTTGAAAAAATGGTTAATGACTCATATAGCATATCCGATATTTACGATCGTGCTATCCATTTTTTTCTTACAATGGCGAGATGCCAATTTTTTTATGATGTTAATAAGCGTATGGGGCGATTTATTATGAATGGGCTTTTGTTGAGTTGCGGATACCCTGCGATCAATCTTCCTGTGAAGAGACAACTAGAGTTTAATCAATTGATGCTCGATTTTTATGAAACTGGTAATCAGAAACCGATGAATACCTTTCTACGCTCCTGCTTAGATGAAAAGGTTATAAAAATCATGAAAGAATAATGCGTCATAGTGTGATCTCTGTGATCTCTTGCCGGACCAAATTAACTTATTGAAAATTATTCGAATCGATGTTAAAAATGGGCTGTTTATGGTCTTAGAACCCCCTTTTTTGGCAGCCAAAAAGCGGTTTTAAGAAAGAGCGTCAGTTAATAGCGATATTCCACAATTCAAACTAAACATATAAGTATCAATGGCTCGCGCAAATCGACATCATCTACCAGGCTACGTTTGGCACATCACTCACCGGTGCCATAAGAAAGAATTTTTTCTGAAATTCGAAAAAGATAAAAAGCGATGGCTACAGTGGCTGTTTGAAGCCAAAAAAGCGTTTTGGGCTCTGCATTTTAAATTATGCTGTTACGTCTAATCACATCTTATGTTGAGCTCAACATAAAATGTGTTATGTGAAGTTCTGTATTATGTGAAGTAAGTCTCCATTTTTAGATAAACACCCTTTATTTACTGCTATTGATCAATAATCTACTTCACATAATATTGACGATTTGGCAAGGCTGT
>JAQIBZ010000225.1 GCA_027858815.1 Desulfobacteraceae bacterium | reverse complement strand
GTACATCGCAGCCGGATGGCCAATGATCTGATATGGCCGTGAGAATTGTTTTGCCTGAAATTTCAGGCAGGGGTTGTTCAATCCCCGGCTGATCATAGGCGATTTCCGGTATGACTATGGTTTTAACCCCCAACTCAACCTGGGGCTTTTCACCGGTAATGATCAGTATTTCACAATTATCTTTAAGCGCCCGGATCTGTTGTCGGATGACGGTCGTTACACCGCCGGGTTTGAGGTGATAATGGAGAAAGACAATTTTCATTTTTTTCGTCTTTTTGTTTTTTCGCTTATGACTGTCAGCCGTTAGAATTTTTTATTGTCAGTGTAAATGGTCGGATCCTTGACCTGTGCTTCGGCAAATCCTTTTTTTCTCAGAAGACAGCTGTCACAAAAACCGCAGGCTCGCCCGGACTGATCCGGATCATAACAGCTGTGGGTAATGGAATAATCAACATTTAATTTTATTCCGGTTTGAATTATTTCTGCCTTGCTCATGTGCAGCAAAGGCGTTTGGATTCGGATGGATGTTTCTCCTTCAACTGCCGTTTTCAGGGCCAGGTTGGCCATGTTTTCAAAAGCTGAAATATATTCCGGACGGCAGTCCGGATATCCGCTGTAATCTAAGGCATTCACACCGATAAAAATATCCGGTGCCTTAAGAACTTCCGCCCAGGCCAGGGCATACGAAAGAAAAATGGTATTTCGAGCCGGAACATAAGTTACCGGAATACCGGTACTGATTTCAGACATGTCTCTTTGTTTAGGTACATCAATATCGTCTGTTAACGCAGACCCACCTATTTGGGAAAGATCAATATTGACCACGTAATGTTTATGTGCGCCCATTAATTGAGATACTTTTTTAGCAGCATCCAATTCACAGTGATGCCGTTGTCCGTAAGAGAAACTTAAGGTATAACACTGATAATTTTCTGATTGTGCAATGGCGAGAACCGTGGTGGAATCAAGGCCGCCGCTGGATAAAACAATTGCTTTTTTTTGCGTCATATTCACTTATTTGCCTTTTTCATCGTCAGGCCATAATATTTTGTGGAGCTGAATTTGAAGTCTTACATTCAGATTGTCTTCAAGTAACCATTGTGCCAGCAATTCCGGACTTAAAGCCTTATGAACGGCCGAAAACAATATCGGCACCGGAAACGGTGCGTTCCAGTGAGAAAAAATGATATCTTTGGCATATTCATAATCATCCCTGTCCGAAATCACAAATTTTACCTGATCATTTTTTGTTAATCGGTTTAAATTTTTAAGATCATTCTTTTCCGACTCTCCGCTGCCAGGGCATTTGATATCAACTATTCTAATGCAGCGTGGATCTATAACACTGATATCTTTGCTGCCGTTTGTTTCCAAAAGAACCGTGTAACTGCTATCAAGCAGTTGCGAGATTAATTCTACTGTTCCGTTTTGGCAAAGGGGTTCACCGCCGGTAATTTCAACCAGTTGGCAGGCATAAGATGACAGATGATCAATGATTTCGGAGACAGACATCATTTGCCCGTCATCATAGGCATATCGCGTATCGCAATAAACACAGCGCAGGTTGCAGCCGGTTAACCGGACAAACAGGCAGGGAAGACCGGCGTACAAAGATTCGCCCTGGATGCTGTAAAATATTTCATTAACTTTTAGATTCATGTAAATATCTGATATATCAAACCGGAACCCCGGCTTTATAAAAGTGCGCATTACCTGTAATCTGATATGAATCCAATGCAGCGGGAATTAAAACAGAATCTCCTTTGTGTAATTCAATCATATCCGTATTAATGGATTCGCTTTGTTCTGCTTTATAAGAGACTCTGGCATTGCCCTCGACGCACAGAAGAATTTCCACACTTCGCTGTTTCTTGGAGATGTAACTTTTTGAGTCAATAATATCAATAGTGGAAAGCTGAAATTCTTCGGCAAAAACCGGGTATTGTTTTTCGCAATCAGAAATGCGGCTGGGAGTCAGGATGTCAATGTCTGATTCAACAAAGTTTAAGACATTT
>JAQIBZ010000150.1 GCA_027858815.1 Desulfobacteraceae bacterium | reverse complement strand
TCCCTATATTATTTCAAATATTAATATTTTAATTTTGTTATGTATTGTTGTGGTATTTCTTCCTTATTTTATAAAAGTCTGACCATCTCACAATGGCACCCGAACCGCACGGCTCGGGGACGGTCCTTGTATCTCCAGGCACCAGTAGTGCTGATAGGGTCGGACCAAGCTAACTAATTAAAAACATATAGAATAAACTTTAAATGCCCCCTCAAAATGGTTCTATATTGAGCTTTTTGGGGTCAAAAACAGCTTTATAGGAATGGTGAGAACACGAAGAATCGGTTTCGAATCTTGAATAAGTTAATGAGGAGGGACACATTGGACCAAACAATTAAAATCATGCCATGCTTAGATATGCAGAACGGAAGGGTTGTTTGAGAGTCATGTTAAAGATGTTTGGGTTTATCCTCTTGATAAAAAATTTAGATCCTTGTTGAAAAATTAATTTTTGAATAACTAACCCGAATATTTATATGAAATTTAATCAATATATTGGAAAATGAATAAGTTTTAAAATTAAAGGAATATATTATCATGGATCGTAATGAAAAATTATCTTCTGCGCTGGATGTTCAGGTCCAGAGGATTAACAGCAGTACTGTCGAATTGTGCTGGCAGCCGAAGGAGCGAAAGCCCACCGTTTCGATATGCTCCGGCATAAGACGGAAAGACAGGATGCAGAAAGTTTTCGTTGATGAATCCAGTAACGGGTTTGTTAAAATTTCCGGGCTGGATCCGGCAACCCGGCATTACTATCATGTGGTCGATGAAGATGGGAGCCGTCTGTTAACTGCTGAGCGGCGTGTCCCTTTGGAAGGTGCTGTGAATTTCAGGGATATCGGCGGTTATAAAACAGTTGATAACCGTGAAGTTAAGTGGGGAAAAGTATTCAGAGCGGACGGTCTGGCCCGTCTGACCGAACAGGATCACCAGGCGCTGGCGCAGATAGGTATAGAACGGGTATTTGATTTCCGGACACCGGCGGAAGTTGCTGAAGCACCGGACAAACTGCCCGAAGACGGTTCCATTGTCCATATCAATCTTCCGGTAACTCATGGAAAATTTGATTTTGTAGATGCCATGACACGTTTGAAAAAGGGGGATTCCAGCTGGTTGACCCCGGACTTTATGGTCAACGGTTATATTAGAAACATTGAAGATTATGCAGGGGGCTGGGGAGAGGTTATTAATTGTATTGCAGACTCAAACGCTCCGGCTTTGGTGTTTCATTGTACAGGGGGTAAGGACAGGACCGGAACCTGTGCCGCGCTGATTTTGTTGATGCTGGGTGTTGATGAAGAAACCGTTGTAAAAGACCACCAATTGTCCAATGATTATATTGCCGGGATGCTTTCCGGTATTTACAAGTTGATCGCCTCTTACGGCGTTGAGCCGGATAAACTAATCCCTTACCTTACCGCTCCGCTGGATTGCATCCATGCACTCATCGATCATATCCGAAATAATTACGGGTCTGCTTCTGATTATCTGGCACAAAAGGCAGGGGTTGAAAAAGAAACGCAGGCACTTTTAAAAGAAAAGCTCCTGCGTTGATTAGATAGATTGCTAAACTCGGGTGGTTGGAATACCCTAATGTTTTGGCCTATTCAACTTCGGTTATTTCTATGTCATCGATCCAGACGGTTCCCTTGGTCAGTAAAAAATCAAGGGTGATTTGCTTGGCATTCGGCGGTGCAATGGTCGTGAGTGTCAGGTTTTTCCAATCCGACTCCCCCTTCATTTCAAGCATCAGGTCAATCGTGGGAACCGGTGACAGCCTTTTGGGTTTATAATTAACCCGAATAGCCGGGGCGATAAAGTTTGGGCTGTATCCCAGTCCTTTGCTCTTTACCCAGACACTGAACTGATATTTTTGGCCAGGTTTGATTTTTGAGAGTTTCTTTTCCGGATAAAACAATACACTTCCGCCGGGTGGGTTGATTTTTATCATATATGAATACGAATCACTGTGCTTTTCCACATCATTAAAGGCAAACTCGGCGGATGTCCCCCGGTATGTTTTGGTAAGCCAGCCTTCGGGCTTATTATCAGCAGTTTTTATCTCAAAGCTGCCATTGGGGACAATGTTTTTTGTCGTGCAAAGTGCGGGTGAAACAGCAATCAGGAAACCAAACAGAAAGATAATACCAGCGACAATTTTTTTCATCGTCTCCCCCTTTAATAGGATACTGAATTTGATGCTCAAAATTGAAAAAATTTTTCATGTGAATATAATTTATAATAGTAAAAGAAGTTACGCAAGGAAAAATAATTTTTTTATGTTTAAATGTTCTTTATTTTCAGCTGTTAAAAATCTTATTAGCGGTTTGAGCACTGCCGTATTTGAATTTAATATGAAAATTATCTTGAAACACTGATATAATAACAATTTGTATTAGATTTCTATTGACACATCTTGATTAATCATATTTGATATAATTAATTTATTTTCTATTAAAATAAATGGTTGTGCGGTTTTTTTTTGTCGTCTTTTGGGGGGGGGGATCGGTCTTTAATATGAAAAAGGAGAAGGATATGGCGTCTCGTCAACGGTTAGTAATTATTGCATGTTTTTTGCTGGCAGTAAGTTTTGGTCTTTTGTCCTGTAGCGAAAAAAAAGAAGGTAAGGTAATTGTTACGGAAAGTGAATTTGTGGTTCGTCAAGACAATGAAAAGGCCTTTGTAATCGATGCCAAAGGTAAAGTCAAAAATGTGGGTGACGTAGATGTGAAGCAATTGGTTGTCACCGGATACTGCCGATCCTGCGGCGAACTGATTAATCCCGGCAACTGGTTTGTCTCTGATGTTGAAAAAAACCCTGAGCAGAAAGATATTATCAGCTATCTGGCGGCGGGTGCGGAAGAAG
>JAQIBZ010000520.1 GCA_027858815.1 Desulfobacteraceae bacterium | reverse complement strand
ATTATTCACGATTTTTCACTGGCCCTGCTTGTAGGCATTGTTATTGGAACGTATTCGTCGGTTTATGTGGCCAGCCCGATCCTGCTGTTAATTCAGGATGACGGTGCAGCCGGCAGAGTCGCAGTGTCAGCGTGATAAGAAAAGGTGGATAGGCTTTATCGAACATCGAACATTCAACATTGAACGTCGAATACGGATATCGCTTCGCTATTTTATAATAGGGAATGTAAAAATTGAAGGATTTGTATAAAAAGCCAGATTCGGATACCAGGGAAAAAAACAAAAAGAATCGAGTCAGAATACCATTCTGGAAGTTACGTTTTTCATTCAACATTCGATGTTGAACGTTCGATGTTCATCTTTTTTAATTTACTGCCCGTTTACGGGCAGTTTTTATTTGACATTTAAGTCAGTATACCTTTTATGAAACATATTGCCCCGTGGCTGGCATTAAAAAATGTTTCCGGTGTTGGAAATCATCTGTATAAACGTCTGCTTGATCAATTTCAGACACCGGAAAAGGTTTTTTGTGCAAAAAAATCTGAATTGATCATGGTCGCTGGTGTCAGTGAGCGGGTTGCCGGCGCAATTAAAGGATTTCGTTTTCCTGATTATTTAAAAAAAGAGATTGAACTTGCAAAAAAGAAGCAATATCGAATATTAACCTTTTCTGATCCTGAATATCCTCCGCTTTTACATCATATTCCTGACCCGCCGCCATATATTTATGTTAAAGGCTGTCTTGAACATACAGATCAGAGTGTGGCGGTTGTCGGTTCGAGAAATGCTTCCGGTTATGGAAAATCCATGGCCATGCGTTTGAGTCGTGATCTGGCATCACTCGGTTTGAATATTGTCAGCGGTATGGCGCGGGGCATTGATACGGCAGCTCACATAGGGGCGATATCAGCAAAGGGGCAAACAATTGCTGTATTGGGCAGCGGGCTTGGGGTTATTTATCCGCCGGAAAACAGAAGACTTTATGATGAGATCAGTGAAAACGGTGCGGTAATTTCAGAATTTCCCATAGAGGAAGGGCCCAATGCATATAATTTCCCGGCCAGAAACCGGATTATTTCGGGAATGACATTGGGAACGCTGGTGGTTGAGGCAACACAAAGAAGCGGGTCCCTGATTACGGCACGCCTGGCCGGGGAACAGGGCAGGGAGGTTTTTGCTGTGCCCGGAAATATTAATTCCGCAAAAAGCACCGGAGCACACAATCTTTTGAAACAGGGTGCAAAACTGGTTGCCTGCGCCGAAGATGTGATTGAAGAATTTTATCAATTTCAAAATAAGGTAAATAAAAAAGACACGCTTTCTGAAAAACAATCAGAGACGGTTACCCGTTTATCACCTGATTTGACCGAAGACGAATCTGTCATATATAAGGTTCTTGAGCCGTATCCCATTCATATTGATGCGTTAAGCCGGCAGGCAGGCGTTGATGTCGGTAAACTTTCGATCATATTGTTAAACCTTGAATTAAAAGGGCTTGTGAGCCAGAGTCCGGGGAAATATTTTACTATCAGTTAACATATAATGAGGAAAAGAATTGAGTAAACCGCTAGTTATTGTCGAATCACCGACAAAAGAAAGATCATTAAGAAAATATCTTGGCAAAGATTATAATGTGACATCAACGGTTGGTCATATAATGGATCTTCCTGAAAAAGAGATTGGTATTGATGTTGAAAATGATTTTGAACCCAAGTACGTAACAATCCAGGGAAAGCAGAAAGTCATTCGTGCCATTAAAAGTGCTGCCAAGGATTCTGATGATATCTATCTGGCACCTGATCCGGACCGGGAAGGAGAGGCCATTGCATTTCATACGGCGGATATATTAAAGAAAAAGGGCCGTCGATTTCATCGGGTACTTTTTCATGAAATAACCAAAAAAGGCGTTCTGGAGGCGTTATCCGTTCCGGAAGACCTGAATCTGAATAAGTATAAAGCACAGCAGACCCGAAGAATACTGGATCGTCTGGTCGGCTACCAGATTTCACCGGTTCTATGGAAAAAAGTCAAATACGGGCTGAGCGCCGGGCGGGTCCAGTCTGTTACCGTCAGGATCATCTGTGAACGGGAAAGGGCCATTCATGCATTTGATCCTGAAGAATACTGGTCTGTGGCTGCCTTGCTTGAAGGAGAGCAACCGCCGGAGTTTTCCGCAAAACTGACTAAAAAGACCGGAAAAAAGATTAAAATCGGCAATCAGCAGGAAGCGGATAAGGTTTTAAGCGATCTTTCGAATGCATCATATATTGTTGATGAAGTTAAAAAGAAAACAGTCAAACGAAACCCTTACCCACCATTTATAACCAGTAAACTTCAGCAGGAAGCCATCCGGAAGTTACGATTTTCAGCCAAAAAAACCATGGTCGTGGCTCAGCAGTTGTATGAAGGATTGAACCTTGGTTCCGGTGAATATGTGGGTTTGATTACCTATATGAGAACGGATTCAATCCGGATATCAGAAGAGGCCGCCCTGGAAGCGCTGGATTTGATCAAGGAAAAATTCGGTCCGGAATATGCGCTGGCAAAGCCGCGAGCGTTTAAAAATAAGAACAAGGCACAGGATGCCCATGAAGCCATCCGTCCCACATCCGTCAGTCACACACCGGAAAAGGTCGCTCAATTCCTGACCAAAGATCAATTGGCGCTGTACCAGCTAATCTGGAAACGGTTCATGGCGTCACAAATGGCCCAGGCGTTGATTAATCAAAACTCTATCTCGATTAAGGCGGCGGATTATACATTTTCTGCCACCGGGTCAACGATCAAGTTTCCCGGTTTTATGGCACTTTATGTTACTGTGGATGATGAGGAAAAGGACTCGAAGGACAAGGAAAAAGCCTTGCTGCCGGATTTGGCAGAAAAAATGGTTTTGAAGTTAAATAAAATTGATCCCAAGCAGCACTTTACTTTACCGCCGCCCCGTTTTACTGAAGCGTCTCTGGTCAAAGAACTTGAAGAAAACGGCATCGGCCGGCCAAGTACCTATGCGTCAATCCTATCAACGATCAGGGATAAAGGGTATGTTGAGTTTTTAAAAGGCAATTTCCGGCCCAGTGAGCTTGGGTTTATCGTCAGTGATTTGCTGGTTGAAAATTTTCCGGATGTTTTAAGTGTCGATTTTACGGCCAAAATGGAAAATGACCTGGATCTTGTAGAATCAGCGGAAACGGATGCATCCGGAATCCTTAAACGGTTTTACAATACCTTTGAAAAACGACTGGAATATGCGTCGGATAACATGCTCAGTGTCAAGGGAATTGGGGTGCCGACGGGTTTGCCTTGCCCGCAATGCTCCAAAGAGCTTCATGTGAAGGTCGGCAAAAACGGGCCTTTTCTTGCTTGTGAAGGGTATCCGGAATGTAATTATTCCAGCAATTATATCCGTGATGAAAAAGGAAATATTCAGGCATTGGAACCGGACCATGAAGCCGCAGAAGGTCAAATCTGTGACGAATGCGGAAAACCCATGGTGGTCAAACAGGGACGGTTTGGTGATTTTCTCGCCTGTAGCGGATACCCGGAATGTAAAAAAACACGATCCATCAGTTCAAAAACCAGCGCTCAGTCCACGGGCATTAAATGTCCGGAAAAAGACTGTGACGGAGAGCTTCTGGAACGAACATCCAAACGGGGCAAGATTTTTTACGGATGCAGCAAATTCCCAAAATGCAATTTTGCCACCTGGGACAAGCCCATAGCCAGAAAATGTCCGGATTGCGGGGCTGAAATCATGGTTGAAAAAGAAACCAAAAGGGACGGCAAAGTCATCAAGTGCCTGGACCGGGAATGCGGGTATTCGGAAAGCGCAGAGTAAAAAAAAGGCCTTGATCATCGTTTCGGCCAAAGTAGATTTGTCATTCCCGAATGTTTCTATCGGGAATCCAGTTATGTGCTATATCCGAACATAGATTCCGGCTTAAAGATTGCCGGAATGACATTGTGATGGCCGAAACGATGACTAAAGCCAAAACTTTTTAGCCGCAGACACTTAGACGTTTTAATTTGTTAAAAATCTTATCTGCGTCTATTTGCGTGTGTCTGCGGCTGATTTTAATGGATTGATTCAAATATTGTTTATTCCGGATTTTTAGGAAAGACCACAGGGTCTGCCTGGCTGTTTTTGACGGCTGCCATATCCAGGATATTAACCATGTTCTTGTTTGAGTTGCCCCGGATTTTTCACCTGAATCAAAATATAGTCTGCGATCATGTCAGCTAAAAGACAGTGGATAACCCGATAACATATCTTGATTGCCTGACCTTTGATATGCCTCCTTGTTATTTCATCGCAGATGATTAACTCAGGTGATATCCTCCTTACATCCATTATTTTTCTTTGACTTATCAGCTTTAATAATCTATTTTATAAAGCATTAACTTCAACTTGGGTATTATTAACAGGTTCCCAATTGATCTGTTATCAATCGTCTGCATAAGGATGTTATTTGTCATGGTTCATCCATACCGCCGTATGTTTTTTTACCTGATATTTATTCAGCTCGCTTTGTTAATATTCGCCGTTTCATCGTCATTAGCATTAAACAGAAATGTTCAGGTGATATCTACTCCGGCATCCGGGGTTGGCCCTCTTGAAGTTGAACTCCGCTGTGTTGTCGCCGGTAACACCGATTCACCTGTAAGTTATAACATGGATTTTGGAGACGGTAGTGATTCGGAACTAGTCGAATCCACAGCCTATTCTCATACATTTACTCATACCTATCAGAGCGGATTTTATAAGCCCGTGTGTACCGTGAGGAAAAGCATCGGAGCGACGGCACCATCAGATCCAGGGCGCATTATCGTTGCCCGGTGGCAGTTTGAAACTGCCGGAGACATTGACACCTCGCCGGCCATCGGTGTGGACGGTACGGTGTATGTGGGCTCTGATGACGGAAATCTCTACGCTATTGATCCGGAAACCGGTACTGAAATCTGGCGGTTTCTGGCTGGCAGTGAAATACTGTCCTCCCCGACGGTGGCCCCTGACGGAACCATTTATTTCGGTTCTCAGAATTCGCTTTATGCTGTGAAACCCAATGGAACGCTGAATTGGCCGTTTAATGTGGGTGATTATATTTTTTCAACTCCAGCTGTCAGCGCAGATGGCCGAACGATTTATATCGGGTCCAGCAACGGCAGTCTTTATGCCATTGGTGCGACCGGCACCATGAAGTGGCAGTTCCCGTTTCAGACCGGTGATAAAATCACTTCTTCTCCGGCCATTGGCCATGACGGGGTTGAATCAGTCGTGTATGTGGGGTCCCAGGATCATCATGTTTACGCGATCGCTGCCGATAATGGCGCGCTAAAATGGCAGTTTGAAACCAAAGCCGAAGTCTATGGTTCTCCAGCCATTGGCGCTGATGGCTCGGTGTATGTGGGGGAATGCGAAACCGGCAGCGCAACAACCTATGATTTTGATTTTTTCCGCATCAATGTGGATGGATCCAAACGCTGGGGATTTAATGGGGGATCGGGTTTTTATTCATCACCGGCCATCGGGCCGGATGGTATCATTTATGTCGGGCTTTGGGACGGATATCTGCTTGCGTTAAACTCCGGTGGAACCATATCTTGGTCAGTGCAGACAAGCCCGCCGAGGGACATTAATTCTTCACCGGCTGTCGGTGCAAATGAAGTGATTTATGTGGGGAGTAGAGACGGCAATTTTTACGCATTTCAATCCCCGGCGATTACTGATGGTGACAACGAAAACGAAAAACAGGACTGGGTGTTTCAGACCGGCGATATCATTCGGTCATCTCCGGTAATCGATGCGGACGGCACCATTTATTTCGGTTCCAGGGACAATAACCTGTATGCTATTAATCCCGGGAACCTGACACCAGCTGATAGCCCCTGGCCCATGTTTCATAAGAACGCCGCCCATACCGGGGCAGCAGATAGTATTGAAATCCCTGCGGTCATTTCATCCATTCCGGAGAGAAACAATATTGACGTGGATGTTCAAACGGCACCGATTAAGGTGAACTTTTCTCCTGTGGTTGAAGCTTCCCAGGTAGATATTGATTCATTTATTCTGGAGAAAAAGACAGGATCCGGGAGGGAAGCCGTTGACGGTTTTGCGGTTCTGGATTTTGAGCGTTATAATAATTCCGGATATCATGTCGTGGCTGTTTTTAATCGACTTAATAAATCCGAGCCATTGGCATACAATACTACTTATAATGGGACTATCTGGTATTCAGAAGAAGCTGTAACCGATCAATCCGGTGCAGACCCCTATGATCAGACATATTCGTGGTCATTTACCACGGAATCAGCACCGGTAAAAGAAGATGGGTCGGGTGATGGGGGAGATCCTGCGTGTTTTATAAGTGCCATTTCTGACTGAAATTAGTAACCGTATTTTTTGAGGACAATTCTATTTCTTTTAGGTTGGGTCAATTCTTATCGGGGGGCATACCGGATTAGGTTTTATTCCCTTTTATAAGATCACACCTTCTATCTGTTTCTAATCATAATCAGTCTTTTGAATTCTTTTGAATTCCTGATTGATTTCAGGTCATTATCCGTTTTAATTTGATTCCAGTTCGTATATCCTTTGTTCAATGTTTTTTTCAGCCATGACAGTGCCGGTTCGGGCATCTTTTGCAAAGCATACAGGCAGGCAATGTTGTAGTCATGCGCGGGATTATCGGGTTGTATGGACATCGCTTGTTCCATGTATGAATAGCTGGGTATTTTCCCGGATCAGGCCGGCAATTACTAAATTCAATTGTTTCTCAGCACCTTGTATCCGTAACCGGGCCAACGGCCAGAAATCCAGAATCAGCAGCACAAATGGCAGGGTGACCACCATGGGTTTGCTCATCAATCCCAAAATAAAGAAGATCAGAACCCAAGCATAAGTGGCCCAACCTGGATGGCGAACGCCCAGAGCGTGATCATCCAGAAAAATGTGCTTAAGACATCCTTGCGCTCTGAAACCCAGGCGACAGACTGAATATGCAGTGGATGGAGAGCGAACACGACGGCCACAAATGCGCTTTGCCAGAGATTGCCGGTCATTTCGCGAAACAAAAAAAATAATAATAAGGAATTGACGATATGAAATAAAAGACTGGTGAGATGCTGCCCGCCGGGCCACAACCCGAACATCTGGTAGTCCAGCATGTGGGACATCCATGTCAGCGGGTGCCAGTTGCTGGCATGCCCGGTGGTAAAGGCCCAGGTGATCGCATGGAGCGTCACGCCTTTCTGAACATGGGGATTGTCGTACACATAATCATTGTCGTCGTAATTGACAAAATCAAAGTCAAGAATCTGAACATACATCGAAAATGTAATGACAGCAAGTATCAGACACAGGCCGAGTTCGATCCGGGAGATGCGAAAAATATTTTTGAGCATATATTTATTTTTTATGAATTCAAAATGTTAATGTAGGATAGGGGGGTATCCTCTCTCGGAAAAATCGAACGTCCAACCGGCAAGCATCAGCAGGACGTTCACGTACGGGGATAAATCCTGCCCCTATTAAGGAATATCTGCGTCCATCCGCGTGTGTCTGCGGCTAATTTTAATGAATTGATTCAAATTTTGTCTAAAAACAGGAGATCTTTCGCCTGTGTATTTTTTGATCCGATGGTGAGTATTTCAACTCGATTATCATTTGTTTTTCGGAAATAAAGGCGTCCGTTGTAAGCAAAAACAACTTCAAAAGAAGTTGTTTTGCCCTTTTTGCTGAAAACTTTTCGCTTTACAGGTATCAGGGTCGAGTCTTCATTGAGCTGATGTATTATTTCTTCGGCTTTCAGGCTCATTTCTTCGGGCATATCACTCAGACTGGCAAGGGCTCTGTTGCTCATCTCAATGCTTTTGTATAAAGCATTAAATCTTTTTTCGAGTTTTTCAACGGTTTTGTCTTTTTGCCTGGTGATATGATTTTGATTTTTTTCA
>JAQIBZ010000645.1 GCA_027858815.1 Desulfobacteraceae bacterium | reverse complement strand
CCGTGCTATTTTACTTTGAAGAATGTATATTGCGTGAAGAGGTGCCAAAATAGTCTCGATCTATTTTTGGGCTTGAAGTTTTTCCAAATTCAGTTAACTATATGTTATGAAGATAATTTGTTATCTCTTGCAGGGCGGCGGATCAGACGTCCGTCCTGCGCCATTTAAAAACCACTGGATAAGTTGTTGATGGAAAAATTGCGCTCGGATACGTCGGCCGGAAAAAGAAAAAGAATGTTCACCCTTCGGTCCAAGGTGATGTTAATTTTTCTGGCCTTAACTCTTGTGCCCCTGCTGATTATCGGTTATTTTTCTTTTCATTTTTCCGAAGAACTCATCATCCGCATGGTTGTTCGCCAGCTTGAAAACGTGGCTGAGGACAAAACGGTACTTCTGGAAGGCTGGCTGGGAGAACGCATGACGGATATATCAATGGTGGCGGAAACGTCTCTGCTCCAATCCATGGATACTAACAAAATCAAACCGTATCTGGAACTGATCAGGAAAAAGTATGGTGTTTATAAAAAACTGGTCGTTGTTTCCGAAACCGGCAGAGTTATCGCTGCCAGTTCCGAAAAACTGAAAAATCTCGAAAATAATCATAACGCCCCATACCAGATGCGCAGGGATTTATTTATTTCAGACATCACCTATGCCCATAATGAAAAAGAATCATCATTTCTCATCGCGGCGCCGGTCACCGGATCTGACGGCAGTCTTATAGGCACGGTCTACGGCAGCGTAGGTACGAAAAAAATTATTTCATTTATACTTAATGTCTCTTTAGGCACTACCGGCGAATGCTATCTTGTGGACCGTGAAGGACGGTTTCTGGCCCATAAGGACCCGTATCGAATTCTCACTGAAAACATCTCACAATCAGACAGCTTCCGTAAAATTTTTGAAAAAACCGACCGGAAAGGCGCATATCTGGACTACCGGGGTATTGAAGTTTTGGGTGCCTCGTTACAGGTCAGCGGCACGGACTGGTATATCGTGGTGGAACAGGACCGGGCAGAAGCTTTTGCCTCTGCGGACAAACTCAAAAGCGTGATTTATCTGACCTTGCTATTATTCATTGCCTGCGCCTTATTGCTGACAACAATGATCGCCTACCATATTGTTTCTCCCATCCGAAAGCTCAGTAGATATGCCGGGCGGATAGCTGATTCCCAATTTGATGCCGCCGTGAAAAAGATTGATCGAAATGATGAAATCGGCATGTTGTATAATGCCGTGACGGACATGGCCACACGACTTCAGGAACGCCACACGCACTTAGAGAAAAAGGTTGGGCGACGCGAGGCGAAACTTAAGGAAACCGATTTGATTCTTCAGAAAACCCGGCTTATGGCGGAACGGTCTGAAAAATTTGCTGCAATGGGGCAGATGGGCGCAGCGGTTGCTCACGAAATCCGGACCCCGCTGACTTCCATCAAACTATTTCTGGAATCCGTTCAGTCGGAAATCGATATCTCCGTGGAATATGAAGAGGATTTTAATATCGCCATGAAACAAATCGGCCGCATCGAAGCTACCATCAATCGATTTTTGGATTTCGCAAAGCCGCAGGACCTGTTTTTTTCAAAAATAGAATTAAAGGATTTTATCACTGATCTGCTGATCATGGTCCGGCCCCAGATCAACCGCCAGGAATGTTTTCTGACTGTTTCTCTTGCGGATGACTTGCCTGCCATCTTCGGAGACCGACGGCTGCTGGCCGAGGCTTTGATCAATTTGCTGGTCAATGCGATAGACGCCATATCGGCCCACGGTTCCCTTTCCGTATCCGCAGTCCGGGATATTTTCACACCAAATAACCGGGACATTCCCTGTGTGCGGGTGGATATTTCTGATACCGGCCACGGTATTACCGAAGAGCAGCTGGAAAAAATTTTTGATCCGTTTTTCACCACCAAAGCCACCGGAACAGGTCTAGGTCTCTCTTTGGTGCTCACCACAGTCCGAAACCATGGGGGCGAGATTCAAGTGAAAAGCAAAATCAAAGAGGGTACGATTTTTTCCCTTTTTCTTCCCGTAACCTCAGATGCTCCTCTGGATGGATTTAATGGAAAAAATATTATTAATTGATGATGATGAAGGTTTACTTCATTTTTTAAAGCGATTTTTTCTTCGCAAGGGTTTTGACGTCACCGTGTGTGATAATGCTCGGATCGCCATTGATGCCATTTCCCGCGAGAATTTCGATCTTGTCTTGCTGGACTATAAAATGCCGAAACTCAATGGTCTGGACGCCCTTATAGAAATCAAAAAAATTGATGCCAAAACCCCGGTAATTCTAATGACCGCCTACGGAACAACGGATCTGGCCATTGAGGCGATGAAACAGGGGGCTTACGATTATCTGGTCAAGCCCTTTGATCAAATTGATTTGACACGCATTGTGGGTGAAGCCCTTGCAGTAAACCGACAGATTAAGGATGTGGTTGGTTTTCCGGTTACCGATCCCTCTCTCCCAGCGTTTTCAAAGAAAAAAAGCGCACTCCGAATTATTGGCAATAGTCGGAAAATGCAGGAAATTTATAAACTTATCGGTCAGATCGCGGAAAAAAAGGTGTCCGTGTTCATTACCGGTGAAAGCGGTACGGGCAAAGAACTGGTGGCCCGGGCAATTTATCATCACAGCCGGCGCAAGGAAAAGCCGTTTATCGCTATCAACTGCGCGGCTATTCCTGAATCGCTTTTTGAGAGCGAACTTTTCGGTCATGAGCGTGGCGCATTCACCGGCGCGGAACGAACCGTTATCGGCAAAATTGAACGCTGCGACCAGGGTACCCTGTTTCTGGATGAAATTACAGAGATGTCGTTTCCCCTTCAGGCCAAGCTATTGAGGGCCATCCAGGAGCAGGAGATAGAGCGTGTCGGCGGTAATAGCACTATTCCCGTGGATGTCCGGATTCTTGCCGCCACCAATAAAGATATTGAAAAAGAAGTGGAAGAGGGAAGATTCCGGCAGGACCTGTACTGGCGGTTAAAAGTAATTTCTCTTAACATTCCCCCGTTAAGGGAACGCACTGAAGATATTCCTGCTTTAGTGGACTATTTTTTGGAACGTTTTTGTGCGGAATATGGCCGGGCCCAGTGTTTTATCAAAGACAGCGCGTTAAAAAAATTATCCGCCTATGCTTGGCCGGGTAATGTGCGTGAACTTGAAAATTGCGTACGACGGTCCGTGCTGCTGTCTGCGGGAAATGTTATCGCTGAAAAAGACCTGATGATTCCGGATGCGGAAGAAGCGCAGCAGATTCAGGGACTCAGCCGCGACCAGCTTCTGGAGCGGCTGCGGGAAAAACTGGAAAATATTATCCCGGACATTCTTCACCTTTCTGATCAGGATATCCATGCGAACATCATCGAAATGGTTGAGGAAACGCTAATCTCCGCCGCTCTCCGCGAATGCGGCGACAATCAGGTGCAGGCCGCCAAAATGCTCGGCATCAGCCGTAACACCTTCCGGCATCGTCTAAAAAGAAAACAGCAACGGAAAACTGAAGAAGAAACTCCAGGCTAATTCGTGGTTGAACGGAAAGTCTCCAAATTGCACTTTTTTTTGTCATTGCGAGCCACGCCGCTGGCGTCGCAGGGACGGCTACGACCGAAGCAATCTCATTATCGACAGGGGATTACTTTGTCGTTCGTTCCACACTCCGCGTAATGGCAACCATGATTTTGAAGTTTTCGTTCAGGCACTAATTCGCTTTTCATAAAAAATCTTACCTGCATATCCACTTTAATTAAGTTGAGTTCAATGTCCAAAATTTATGCAGTCAACAGCAGGCACGGTGGCCTGCTCTACGAGGTTTTGCGATAAGCTCCGTAGGGTTGGCCACCGTG
>JAQIBZ010000641.1 GCA_027858815.1 Desulfobacteraceae bacterium | reverse complement strand
TTAGATGCGGCCGCCGCTCCAGCGTAGCTTCGCCTTCAAAATATCAAAATAGTTCTGATCCGGGAAACTGATAATTTTAACCGGATGCGGACTTTTTGAAATAAGGATTGTGTCCTTATCACTAATTTCAATAACTTTTTGACCGTCAAATGTGATAAAAATATCCGTGGTTTTTTCAACCAGCCTGATTTTTATGAGAGCTGTATTGGGCAGGATCATGCACCGATTGGTCAATGTAAACGGACAGATCGGATTAATAATAATCCCCTGAACTTCCGGATGCATAATCGGACCACCGGCCGCTAATGAATATGCCGTAGAACCGGTTGGGGACGCAACAATCAGTCCATCACTCCGATACGTTGTAAGATAATGATCGTTGATATAGGTTTCAATATTGGCCAGCCGGGCCAACGCCCCTTTATTAATAACCACATCATTTAAAACAGTTTCACCGGCAATTTCCGTTTCCTCCCGCATCACTTTCACAAACAGACGGGATCGTTCTTCAATGACATAGTCGTTGTCCAAAACCCGTTGGGCAGCTGAAAAAAGGTTTTCTCCGGCGGTTTCTGCCAGAAACCCGACGCCCCCAAATTTAACCCCAATCAATGGAATCTCAGACTGCCCGATCCAGCGGGAGGCACTTAAAAAAGTTCCGTCACCACCCAATACAAAAACGCAGAGCAATCCTTGGGGTGCAGACGTATTGACAACATTGTTTTTATTGACCGGATCATCGTTTTTATTGACCGTATCATCAGGATTATAAGTCCGGGCACGAATCACAGAAATGTTTTTTGAACTGAACCATTTTTCCAGCGCATCCGCTTCTCTGAGAGCTTCTTCATCCTGTTTTATATATAAGCCGATACTTTTCACAGCCAGGATTCCTTTTCCACATTTTTGTATTGCCGATAGACCGGCCAAAACCTCAATTATCTAAATTATTAAAAGCTTTTCATGATGATGGTTCACCACTCTATCAGCAAATAACTTATCTATCATTTCAAATTGTTATGAATGAGTTATTTGGAAGTCTATCTTTTCGATTGGTAATCAGCAAGCATTTTCAATAATCAGAACCGGGGTTATCTCCTGCGTCCCCTTTTATCCTTGAAAATTGAATGGATATCAGTAAAATAGAAAAACTTTATTCATCACCTATCAATCATTGTTTTTCTGTCAATATTAAATAAGGGTTTGTCCGGAAATAAGTGTTGCAAATTTTGGGGTCGAGGCGACTGTCCGGCAAGGCGCGAGGAGGGCGAATACTTTACGTATTCAACCGACGAGCAACACAGCCGGGCAGGATGGATCGGCTCCAAAATGTAGCAGTTATTTCCGGACGAACCCTTACCACTCACAAGGGGAATGTCATGAAAAAAAACGTCATCATCATTTGTCTGGTCTTTTTTGTTCTGTGTATTTTTTCTTCACTATGTTTTGCCGAAGCGCTTAAACCCGTCAAATTGCCCCCACCCCAGACAGATGGCGGCAAACCGCTGATGCAGGCATTAAATGATCGCGCTTCTTCACGGGAATTCAGTTCTGAAAAATTGCCGATGCAGGTTTTATCCGATCTTCTCTGGGCGGCATGCGGCATTAACCGCGCGGACACCGGAAAGCGGACCGCACCTTCCGCCAGAAACTGGCAGGAGATTGACGTCTACATTGCTGCTGAAGAGGCGCTTTACCTCTATGATGCCAAACAACACCAACTGCTCCCGGTTCTGAAAGAAGATATCCGGACGGATACCGGGAAACAGGGGTTTGTGAAGACCGCACCGATAAATCTTATTTATGTGGCGGATTTTTCAAAAATCAGCGCGGAAAAGATGGAAGACAAGATTTTCTATTCTGCTGCCGACACGGGATTTATCAGCCAGAATGTCTACCTTTACTGTGCATCTTTCGGCCTGGCCACCGTTGTCCGCGGCTATGTCGATAAACCGGCACTGGAAAAAATAATGGGTCTGAGGCCGGATCAGAAAGTGATTCTTTCACAGACAATAGGATACCCGAAAAAGTAAAATCACCATATCGATCAGAGAGATAACCAATTTAAAATAAGATTTTTATCTGTTTCCTCTGTGCCCTCTGTGGTGAAAAATGTTTCCTGGATATCCACTTTAATTAAGTTGATTCGAATTACCAAAATTCAGACAATTATAAGCAGGCACGGTGGCCTGCACTACGAGGTCTTGCGATAAACTCCGTAGGGTCGGCCACCGTG
>JAQIBZ010000639.1 GCA_027858815.1 Desulfobacteraceae bacterium | reverse complement strand
AGGTTGTAGGTCATCCGGTCAGGTGTATTCAATGCATCAGACGTCGCGGCCAGATATTTTTTTTCTCCGCCCGGATGTTCAAACCGGATGGTAAAGCTGTTCATGTCTGCCTGCACGTCAATACCGGAAATTCTTTTAACATTATCCGGATCTGAGATGTCAAAAACACGGACGGCGTTTTTTGTAAATCCGGTGACAATTACCGGAACCGGATCAGTCGGATTTAGCGTAAATGACAGTTGATTATTAAAAGCAGCTAACCGCCGGGTGTATTTGATTTCTATATTATTTAAATAGAGTACGCTGCCAAAGCTGCCGGCGGATTCAATTGTCAGCTGGTTTGAACTGCTCTTTAAAAGATTATTGGTAATTGATATTTCCTGCGTGAATTGGCTCTTGCCGGACCATACCGCTTCTCCAGGGTCCTGCCCGTTCAGCGTAATGTTTGTCCGGTGGTCCGTGTTGCTGAACCCCTGAAAATAAATCGAAACAGTCGCTTGATCGGTATTGCTGACCGGAGAGGGTAGATCAAAGGTATAGGTGGCGGACTGGGGCGCAGTGAATTTTTCCCAGAACCAGTAGTCCGCTACCGGTGCATTCGGGGTCTGGGTCCACAGCAGGTGATTTTCTTCAATTGTCCGGGTCTCGGTAAATGTCTGAAGATCCGAAGATGTTTCAGTAACAGCCCCGTTTACCCATGACATCCGTTTACCCGCAGCCCCGTTCCAGTAGAGCCAAAAAACATCGGTTCCGGTAAATTGGTTGTCAATGCCCTCGGCATAAAATTCGACAAAATCCGCTGCATCAAATACTGCGTCTGCGGAAGAGACCATCACGGAAATCTCCGAGTCCCGGTGAAATATCTTGATGGTTTCGGGATTGATATTGGCGATATTGACGCCAGCTTCAGACACATCGCTGCCGAAGATCCGGTAGATGCCCGGTTCAGACACTTCAATCTTCAGACTCCCGCGATTGGGGCGGGGGTCGGCAGCGGCCATGGCGGTATCTTTTATTAAGCCGGACCCGGCAATCAGGAAAAAGGCGACTGCCCACAGAGATAAACGGATGTTACGCACGGAAATATCCTTTTTTTTAAAAAAATAAAATCAGATGCACCAAATCTATTATATGAACATAAATATCCCGTCCCCGTTGATGGCCGCTGTAATCGGGGCCAGGAGCAGGTAATGGGTAAGCGCTTTAAACCAGGCGGTAAAATCATTTTATCCCCTCGTCTTTTTTCCATTTATCCCATTGTTTTTTTATGTCAGGTCTTTCTAATAAACTGGCCAGTTCAGTGATTCGGGGTTCAAGGTAATCATATTCGAGGGATTCCTTTTGAAATTTGAGAACACCACGGACATCTTCTATATCTTTGGAGCGGTCCGATATAATTTTCAATAGAATCAAATCTTCGGCGGTACAAAAATTTACAATTGTTTTCCCTATTTTGACTTTTACGGCCCTATCGATTGCATTTTCTTCAAAAGGCAATGATCCAAAAATCAAGTCAATGCGTTGATGGCTTTTATTCTTCACCGGCAGTACGCGTGTTTTGAATATAAATTCAAGGGGGTTATCAACTAAAAGCGTATAGTCTTTAAGAAGGAAAATCAGGTTTTCTATTTCATGGTCAGGTGTCCAGATTGTGATATCGATATCCAGCGTTGCGCGGGGGAGGCCCCATTTCGCATTAGCTAATCCGCCAATGATCATATATTTGATATTGTTTGAATTAAATAGGTCAGTGATGTTTCGGAGAGAACTTTCAAAAAAATTTACTTGAGACATGATAACGCCTTGCGCATTTTCATGATGCCTTTAACATTGACTTCCCGTTGTCTTGCATTTTCCGGAATCAAATCATAAATGCCAAACACTGCGGCCAGGCGCTGATATTCTTCCATTTTATCAATGTGGTCAATGTGGTTTTTTTCCCATTCATTAAAGCGCTCAAGGGAATTAAGACGTTTATAAATTAAACGTTTTTGGTATGTTGATTGTTTATTCATATCATTTAACCAATAATAATTTGAAATTTTAAAGTCAAGAGTATCAGCCTTTGTCTGCGTATATCCGCAGCGAATAATAAATTACTGCGCGCCACGGAATTCAGGAATAACTTGGACGAAACGGATAATCAGGTTTTTAAGTTTAAAGCCCTCTGCCACTGGGCCATTTCATCCTCGTACTCCCGGGCAGTCAGGGAAACAAAGGTCGCGCGGGCCTCTATGTCTGACGTGTAAATGGCCCGGCCACATACCGTCTCGAACCGGAGGACAGGGGACGTATTGTTCAAAGCCACCAGATCGATATCATCATAATCCAGGGCGGTTTGAAGGGCGGACCGCAAGTCCGCCAACTCATCGAGAGACGGATGCCGGACGAACAGCACCCCGATGTCGACGTCTGCGCCGGGCCGGAACCTGCCTTGGGCGGTGGAACCGAAATGCCAGGCAGCCAGTACGTTTTCGGACGCGGCCAGACAATCCGCGGCCATTTGCCAGTTATGGACGGTCGGCGGATTTTCGGACATAATCCATCACATCAGTTATTTTTATTTGGATTGTTTGGCTGTTCAATTCAATCAAATCATTCAGGTCATGATAACCATAAAATCAGCGGCCGATAAACGCGGATGAACGCTGATGATCTTTTGTCCGCGTCTATCTGCGTGCATCCGCGGCTAAAAATAAATTACTCCAATGCGTCAATAAAACACAATCTGTTGCCGGTGTTTCCGTAACTGGACCGATGGGGCTTTTAATTGCGGTAAGTGTTCAAATTCAGTACCCATCTATGGCCCATAAGCCGCCTTGGGAAGTTCAATATAACTATCCGGCTTTTCTTTTTTTTTCTGAATTGCAAAAAAACGCCGCTCAATTTCCTTTAATACAGATGCTTCATAATAGATCATGCCGCATTTTTCGCAGATTTCCACGGGGGTGTTCGGCACCAGCAGATAGTTGCCTTTATATGAATATAAATATTCCGTCCTTCGGGTTTCAAAATCAAAAGACCCGCAAAAATTGCAATTTTTACTCATTTTTTTCTCCGTGTCCAAGGATCGATAAATTTAGGGGGGGTTGGCACATAAACCGTAATGATGGCGATTCTTTCCCCATGCCATCCACAAACAATGTGTATAGGAATATTTTGTGAAAAACCGAGTATGAGGCAGCTTTCACCCAACCCAAGATCGGGATAATGTTCTATGATTTCCCCATTTAAAAGAGCGTCCTCAATTTGGTAAAAAGCCAGATCATCCGCTTTTCTTTCAATATCCGCATGGAGGGTATAAACATATTCTCCTTGAGAAATTTTTTTGTGGACATGATCATATGTCATGAAATTCTCACCAGGCTGTCTCGGATTCATGGTCAGTCATCAGGACGACTCTCCCGGTTAATCTCCCAAAATGTCAATAAAACACCCACCGCCGCTTTTGGTGCTCGCAGTGCTACTGCTAAACTGAGACGCACTGACCGTTTCTGTAATCGGCCCGATGGGGCCGTAAACCGGGTTGTCTCTGGCAAGGTCCATATCAATTTCTTCCAGTTTATAATAAAAAGTCATATACGTATCCAGGTCCGCATCACAATCCGAATACGAATATTGTGCGCCGGTGGTCTCGGACACTGATTGAGATGCAATGAAACTGCCTGGCATTAAAGTGTAAGGCCCTTCTTTTGTATCACTGCGCCAGATCTGGAAACCGATGGTGTCAACTTCAGTTGCGGTCTCCCATGTAATCCGGATGCACTCGCTGGAGCGATCAAATTCAGCATAAAATGATGCCAGAGCAATGGCCAACGGTTGATTGATGCCAGCCAGAACGTATTCAGGGTTGGTTTTGGGAGGGCCATTTTGGGACTGGGCGTCTGCAGCACCCAGCAGCTCCAACTGCAGGGTACCAAAGGCCCAGTTGGCTCCGGAATCCGTCCAAGTTCCAAAGCAGTAAGTCGGCCGGTAAGCCAGGCCCAGCTCAGGGTTACCCGCTGTGCCATCCGCAGTGGCCGGTACGCTGGGATTGCCGTTGTAATTGTAAATGACATCATATTCCGGTTCGCTGGCACCAGTGGCCCAGTCCGTTGCAAAAACACCCCAGTAACGGTAATAGTCTACGGAAGACCATGTCCATGAGGGAGGGGTTGTTGCAAAATCATAAGGCGGTGTCATGCCGTTGGGAGTCTTGTAGTCATGATATGTATCCTCCCACAGATCTGGCGGGTAGACCGGGGCTTCGTCAAGCCGGTAAATCTGAAGACCGGAAAAAGTGCCGGTCCAGGTACCCACAAATTCTGTGGCAAACATATAATCACCGTCCGAATGGGCCAGTTGCGCGGAAACTGAAGAAACCGCACCGCCATCATAATACGTATACGCACTGTCATCACCGATGGGGGCGGCAGAGCAGGTGCGGGCATCAATGATATTTCCGGCAGTGCCGAAACCAAACATGGTGCCGTCATTTGCGGTACCGAAATCATAGTCCGGCGTTGTTGCGCTGGTGGTCTCTTCATCAAACCGCCAGTATCCTCCCAGTCCGGATTCCGAACCGGTCAGTTTCCGGCACATATAGTCGCGGATGTTTGTCTGATTTCTGGTAACTGTCCAGACCCGGACTTCATCGATATATCCGTTAAAATAGGTTGGGCCTGTTGGACGGTTTCCAATGTAAAGATTAGCGGTGACTCCGTCGGTATCCTGTGCCGAATTGATTGGGGTTGTGGACGTTTCCTGAACCCCATTAATATAAAGAACCATTGTATCGACACCGGCACTGTCATCCCAGGTACCGGCAATATGGTACCATGTGCTTAAGCTGAGTGTAGATGTGCTGTTAATTGTGGTTGAGGTTCCGCCGCCCGCATCAACCGTAAAATAGACTAAATTACTGGATGCGCCGGTGCCCATATAAAGAGAATAGGAATCCGCTGTACCGTCACCTTTGTGAATAATGCCGGCATTTGACTGGTAACTGGAAAGGTTGATCCAGGCTTCCACCGTGCCGTAAGTTGTCGGATCCAGGTCGCTGGTAGCCCCGCCATCTGCTGCCTGGACATACTGACTGCTTGTGCTGTCAAAATCAATGGCGTTTCTCGGGTCCACATCCTGACCCAGGATGAATTCCGTGCCTGTAAAGCCGGTCCGGGTCAGGGTATCAAAGTCGATATCCTGAGTTGCATAGGCGCTTTTCCAGGATTCGCAGTTGTGATTGCGAAAAGCCAGATTAATGGTTGCTTCATTGGTGTACGGATAACCGGCATAATTGTAAACCACTTTATACGTCGGGTCGGTACCGCCGGATTTGAATACGCCCCAGTAATGCGGAGCCAATCCCATGCTTTTCCAGAATAACGGCTGACCATTGTTTTCAGGGGCATCATCCACCCGATAAACCTGAAGGACGGATTCATAGGGTGGTCCCGGAGGAGCAGGATTGTCATGCCAGGTTCCGCCATCTCCGGTGATCGTCATACTATCACCGAAACCCGAAGTGAAATTCAATATTTCAAAGTCTGTGGCGACACTGCCGACATAATCATAATCGCTGGCATCGCCGATGGGCGCGGAAGAGCAGACCCGTTCCGCATGGGTGGTACCGATGTTTCCATACGCGGAAGTATCGTTGCAGACAATCCCGCTGTCCTCGTCAAACCGCCAGTTTCCCATAAGGACGGTATAGTCGGATTCCGCGTCAGTGATTTTATGGCACAGGGTGTCTCTTATCCGGGCCTGGGTTCTGGCCACATTCCAGATCCGAACTTCGTCCATGGTGCCAATAAACCTTCCGCCGGTAAGATGATTGAAGCCAATTTTCAGTTCTTCAGTATTTTCCCGGATGACATTCACAAAATCAACCGTTTGAGACTTTTTTTCAATGCCATTGATATAAATTTTCATATCAAAAATTCCATCGAGTGCTGTGCCGGTCCATGTGCAGGCAATGTGATACCATTGTCGGGCGTTCAGTGTCTGGGTGTCCGCGATTAACAGACGCTGGGTGCCATCGTTCTCATAAAGCGCAAAACCGATGTTTTGGGCAGAACCGCCTTCAAATTCATCTCCGGAAACACCGCCGCACAACCCGATATCAAAAGTTTCGTCCACGGTCCCTTTACCGATCAGTTCTGAATTGGCCTGGAATTCGTCGACATAAATCCATGCTTCGATGGTTCCCGATGTGGTTAATTCAAGGGAAGGCGCGGAAGCAACCACAACCTGAGCATAGGCCGCCGGATTAAACGTCAGGGCCTTGCGCGCCCCCGAGTCAATGAGATTCGTGCAGGATGAGGTGTTGTCGTCGGTTGTGGGATCAAAAATATCAGAGACCACTGTGGCCGTGTTCTCTATAGGAGAAAACGTTTCTGATACATCCGCATAAATACGGACGGTATGGGAAATGGTGTAATTAATGGTGCCAAAGTCATAGGAACCCGACCAGGAGGGGGGTGCCGGCACTACGCTGTCCACCGTATAGGTGATATCGCTCAGCCCGGTCAAGGATGTGAGATCATCCGTCAGCACCACATTGGTTGCATTATCCGGGCCTTCGTTGGTGACGGTGATTACAAAAACCAGCTGGTTGGTCCCGTCCGGAGTGATGGTTGTGCAGTTTTTGACGACCATCAGGTCGGCATGTCCGTTCGCCTGATTTCCGAAATTGACGACTTCACTGTCGCCGGTCGCAGGTAAAACATCTAATGTGACAGTTACATCGTTGGTTGTTGGCGGTGATAATGCATAATATGTTGGAATGGTTTCGCGCACGCCGTAATTTCCGGGAGGGAGCCCCGTAAATATAAAATATCCGTCAAAATCGGTTATTGCTTCTGTTCCATAAAGCAGGGTAAAAGCATCGTCATACAATCCAACCGTCACGCCGGAAATTCCCGGTTCACCGCCGTTTTGTATGCCGTCTCCGGCCGTGCCGAACGCGTAGCCATTGTCGTCAAACACGGTTCCGGAAATCGTGCCGACATACAGGTCAGTGACGGTGGGCTGATTCCCCAGGGTTGCCGGATCACTATCCGTCTCCTGATGGGTATCGTTGAATCCGTCGGTATCGCTGTCGTAAAACCCGACGGCCTGGTTGCTGATCTGGGTTACGCCGGCGGCCATCGGGTCGTCCAATAATACCTGAAATGTAATGGTGACAACATCGTTGCCAGAACCTGCCGGGCCGATAGAAATGTCGGTGATGTCCAGGGTTTCAGGATAGATTGGGGGCGAAGGTTCAACAGTGGTACTATTGCCGTCGCGGTCGGTCACGATGGTGGATAGGGCGACATAGGTCGTATGGAGCGGGATCACATCCGTAATCTCTATCCCGGCAGAAGGGAACCCAGTCATATTTGTAATCACGATTTCATATTCAAGGGTATCTCCGGGAGTGATGACCCCATTCCCATCCGCATCATCAAACAGCGTCGCGGTCTTGGTGCCTGTTGCCTGGGCCGCGCTGCCCACGAAGAAGTCTGTCGTTTGTGGGTTCGGTACATCCGGAGCATAAGGGTCACCATCTGTGAGAATATCGGCAGCGGGGCCGTTTAGCCCGTCATTGTCGGAATCATAGGACACGGTTCCCTGGTTTGAAACCACTGTCGGTGGATCCGGCGGAAGTACAAGGGTTCCGCTGTTGACGGTTACATCAAAGGTGATCACGGTCCTTAAAACACCTGTTGGATCCGCAGTGACATAACCGGTCCATGAAATTTGCCCGGCGCTGTGAGTCACCGTGCCGTTTGTGGCAGTCCATGCACCGGCATAGGTTGTTTCGGCCGGGAGGATGTCGGTAAGCTCCGTCCCCAGTGCGGCCACGTTGCCGGTATTGTAAATTTTCACATTGTAGCGCATGGTGTCTCCGGGGGTGATTACGCCATTTCCATCCAAATCCGTCACCAGATTCACGCTCTTGGTTGCTGAAACATTCGCCGCAAGAGGTTCTTCCGCTCCCCAGACGTCATCTGCCGGTTCCGGATACACAAATTTGCGGACCGCCACCCAGTCATAATCCGAATATGATCCGTAATGGTTCTGGAGCGCGATTTCACCGGGACCAGCATATGTTGTATCGGTGGTGGAACTCATCAGGAGGTCATTTTTGAATATGCGGTGGGTGTAAGAGCCGCCGGAAGAGGTGACCGTCACGCTTCCTCGAAACCAGGTATCGGTGCCGATGCCGAATCGTGTGACAGCCGTCCCGAATCCTCCCCATCCAGTATAGGGCGGTCGCATGTGAGGTGTTTCCGTGCCGGTCCGGCAGTCGAAGCGTCCTTTGTAGCCGGTATTTCCTGCAAAATCACCTCGATAGGCGATTTCGCCCAATGCGTCAGTGGATTGTTTGAGGCGCAGCTCGATGGCGCCATCTGTAAAATCGGTGTATGCGGGAGATGACCCCAGAGATGTGTGCCCGTATGGATTGCTCGTGGACCCGCCGCCGCACCGGACATAACTCGATGCCGCATTCAGCGTGATTACACCGGGAGCCAGTTCTTTTTCTTTCTCCCATTTGGCAAGATCCACATCAAAATCATCAAAGAAAATAAAGGTGTTATCCCCATCCGATGTGGTCGTGGCGGCGGTGGCATTTACATATCCATAATACACATAAATGGTCTGGTTTGCCGTGCCCAGATCATCGTCAACCTTCACCCAGAAGACCGCGCTGACGCTGTCCGTTTTGCTTCCGGTTTCCATCCAATAGTCCAGCTCCGTGACACCGTCGGAGGAAACAAACCGGACGTCTCCGAAATCCGTCTGACAAAGGCTGTTGAGGTATACATTTTCTCCGGAATCGTTGCTGCCCCCTGCGTCGTCGCCGTAATGAGCGGTAATCCTGACTTGATAATCGGTTCCCGCACCGGTGGCCGGATTAACGACATGGCTCTTTCGATAGGTCCAGTCCGTGGGGAATGCTGCAAAAGCTGATTGTGTCCAGACAAGGCAGCAAATAACGGCAATCGCTGATGCCAGAATGATGTGATGAATGGCCGAAGATTTTTGATTCCGGTTTTTAAATTGCATTATGCATTTTCTCCGCTGACAGCGATGCCGTCATTGCTATGGGGTGAAATTTTATTGGTTACTACATAAGCTGACGCAAATGCCGCATATTATATATGAAAAACGCTAATTGTCAAAACAAATGATTTCAAGTCTATACCGGTGCTTACATTGCGGATCAGGGTTATGAACGCTGGCAATGTTTCAGGTTTGATACGCAAGAAATTGTTCAGGATAATTTGAATTATAGGAATTCCAGGGACGATACCGATTTATTTTTGAAAATACCAAGCTCATCGAAATAATTCATTAGCATCGCGTTGAAATTATTTCCTGTTTAAGAAATCATCGGCCGTGATATCGGCTTGTTTGAGAATGGCTCTCAGGGTTCCCTCCGGCATGTCGCCGGGATGATTGGGAACCGTCGTGTATCGGTTTGTTCGGGGATTGTACCAGATTTCATGACTGCCTGATGCCTGGCGGTCAAAGGCATACCCGAATCCCTTAAGGCGTTTGATGACATCACGATAACGGAAACCGGACAAACGTCCCATTTCAGGCATTCACAATCAGGGGATAGTTGAAAGAATTGCTTATGGATGACAGTTTGATATGATTGGATTTTTTCCTCTGTGCCTCAATTAACTTGCGGGCCACGTCTCTTGCTATTTCAAGAGCTTCTGTGGCGGTCCGGCCTTGCGCCACCAGCCCCTGGATATCGTCTGATGTCGCCAGATATACGCCTTCCGGCAATTTCTCAATGTGGATATTAATTATTCTTTCCATTGGGCACCCATTGTTTATATATTAAATTAACTGTTTTTACCGACATTATGAAGGATAACGGAAATAACGTCAATGGGTTTTAAATCACTGACTTTTCCAAACTCTGGTGACGCTTTATTTATTGTTTTGTCATTGCAGGGAGGCACGACCGAAAATATTATGAATGCGGGGATTACTTCGGCGTTCGTTCCTCACGCCTCGTAATGACAACCTGCTGAATTCCATGGACTATACCGATTTATTTTTGAAAATATCCCGCTCATCGAAATAATTCATTTGCATTGCGTCGAAATTATTTCCTGGGGTATTCAGACATTCCGGAAGCGATCCGGCATCTGGATTTTCCAGGCAGCCGCTCACTCAATGATCTGCTCAACCTGGATATTCATCGCCTTTGCAATTTTCATCAACGTGGTTTTTCTCGGAATGGCGTCGCTCTTTTCCAGCCTTGCCAGGGCCGACTGCTTCATTCCTGCTTTGGCCGCCAGCTCCTCCTGGGTCAGGTTGAGGTATTCGCGCCATGCCTTTATAAGGCTATCCCCCCGGATATTGGCCTTTACCACTTCGTTGGGAAACCAGACGTCTGATTCATCCGCTTCAACCTGTTTATTTATCATAATCTGGTATTGTTCCCAAGGGATGACGGCAAAAGCCGGCTTGCCGTTTTGGGTAATGATCTGGGGGTCAATATGTTTGTTCATCTCTTTTTTTCACCTCTTGAATTTCAATAATTCTAACCACATCGTCATGGTTGAAAAGAACATGATAGCGGCCTATCCTCATTCGATAATCATAATGATGTTTTTTGAGGAATTTTCTGGCCTTGATCATCGTTTCGGCCATATGTAGGGGAGGGCTTTATGCCCTCCCGAAAAACGAGCATGACGAAGGTGTGAGTCATTCTCATCTCTGGATACCGGGCTCTACGGGAAACGGGCGGGGATAAACCCCGCACCCTACATACGGAAAACGGGCGGGGATAAACCCTGCACCCTACATACGGAAAACGGGCGGGGATAAACCCCGCACCCTACGGAAAAGGTGGCCGAAACGATGATCAACGCCAATTTTCTTTATCTGTTTGCGCGCCCGATTATGCCATAAAATTTTATTCATAAATAGTGGTTGAACGGAAACCCACCGGTAATAATTTGTTGGGTTTCGCCCTTTGGAATCAAAGTTTGGCGAAATGGTTGATTCTCGTAGGTTGGGTAGAGCGTAGCGAAACCCAACATTTCAGAGCGGGCTCTACCCAACCTACGAAAAACCGAGGTTTTCGTTCGGGCAGTAAATAGAATATAACAAAATATAACATTAAATCAACCGAAAATATAACAGAATATATATGAGATAAAAAATGCTCATCAAATGACCCTTTTTTACAGCCGATACCGCCACGGCCGGGGTAATCCTTTCAAAATGCGTTTGCGTTTGTTGATGTAGGCAATGAGTGAATTCCAGGGACTATACCGATTTATTTTTGAAAATACCCCGCTCATCGAAATAATTCATCCTGGATATCCACTTTAATTAAGTTGATTCGAATTACCAAAATTCAGACAATTATAAGCAGGCACGGTGGCCTGCACTACGAGGTCTTGCGATAAACTCCGTAGGGTCGGCCACCGTG
>JAQIBZ010000611.1 GCA_027858815.1 Desulfobacteraceae bacterium | reverse complement strand
ATTCTGAAATTACATCAAAGTCTGAGAGGGTCGGACATATTCGGAAATATATTCCAAAACGCCAACCTGCCTTAAACGGATAGGCATGCATCGAACATCGAACGTTCAACATTGAATTTTGAATAAGGAATTCTGTCAATTTTTTATAAACAATAAACTGATGGAGCGTAGCGATGTTCAATGTTGGATGTTGGACGTTCAAAAAATGATTTACATTACCGCCGTTGAGTATCTTTCTTCGCTTACTCGTGCATAGGGGGCTTTGAATGACTCCGCATGGTTAGGAAGGTGAATGCGGGGGCGGCCATAAAAGACCGCACCCCGCATGATATTTAATGTAAAAACAGTTTATTGCTTGGTCAAAGAAAAAGTGCCACTGCAACACCCGGACGAATCGTGCCAGGTCCCGCTCATGACGTTGTTGGTAATCGAACCTGTAAACGTCTCATACTGCCCTTCAAAATCGCCGCTGTGTCCGCCGTGGGTACCGCTTACTTGGTTTCCGCTAAGCGTTCCCGAAACATCGTCTCCACTCAACGAAGTTCCGGACACAGTGACCCTGAGACCGAAAGTATCCCAGCAGAAACACCACCTGTCTTCAGTATCCTCCCCTTCAAAGGTGGTCACAGCCAATCCAGAATAAGTTCCATCAAAATTGGCGGTTTTGGCCGACAAGGTCAACGACTCCTGATCACCTGTGTCGCTTCGACTTACCGTCACAGTAGCGTCCTCATCCAGCACGGTGACCGTCCAGATAACAGTGCCGTCAGATGAAAGTGTTTTTGTGGAACTTCCCGTACTCGCGTTTGCCACATTAATGGTCACGGTCGTGGCGTCTGTAACGCCGGATACTGCTGCGGCCACAGAATATGTAATGGACGTATCATTCTCACTGGATACTGCTGCAGAAAGCGTCATCGTGGGTACATCGGCCGGATCGTCATCGCCCGGGTCCGTGTCACCCGGATCAGTGTCGCCCGGGTCCGTATCGACCGGATCAACTGGCGGGTTATCATCACCGGTCACTGCGTTATCACTATCAGCGATCTTTTGCGGCGTGGCCTCTTTAATCGGGATCGGATCAATGGTAACTTCCGTATAAGAGCCCGGAGAAATCTCTTCTTTAATAACCGTTCGGGCCGTATCGCCGCCGCCAACCACAATGGTGGTGTCTCCGTCGGGAACAACCGCACTGTCGGCTTGATCGGTTTTGCTGACACCGATTTTACAGCCGGGGCTGTCGATCCCGCCCTCACATTCCTTTGTGGCGCTGAGCACCTTCAGGCCATCCTGCAATTTGTTGCCGGCAACATCCGCCAAGATAACACCTGTCAGGGAAGTGGGGTTGATCGGGCTGAGAACAAGGTCTGTGGTCACTTTTGTGCCTAATTCCTGGATGGCGTCCTCACCGGTATCCCTCATTCTTTTGTTGGAATCATTGAATTTCTTTAGACCGCCAGGGACATTGTTCATCACGTCTTCAGCCGCTTCATCCCGATCTTTCCGGGCCTCACTCATGTCGTCGCTGTAACCCTTCATTTTCTGGCCGAACGAATAAAGACCTTTAATCACCAGGCCGACCCCGACAACCGTGACGATTCCGATCACGGAAGTCAGACCGGTTTCAGAATTGGTAATTTCCTGAATTCCGGCCTCCGCCAGATCCATGGCTTCAACATCGATTACCAAAATAGCCGCGTCAAGCGCAAACGAATCAACGAGTAAACCGATTTCTAACGTTTTTTCCGCACTCCCGTCATCTGCGTCTATTGCCGTATTGAGCTGATCCACTGTTCCCATCAGGGCCGGTAGATCCTCGGCAACCCAGTCCATGGCCGTATTAAAACTCGTGAGATGTTCCTGAAGATCGGCTGTCTGGTTGGTGGTGTCTGTTCCAGTGTTATCTGTTCCGGCACTGTCCGACCCGCCGCCACCACCGCCGCCACATCCGGTGATACTAAATAAAAAGAAAAAAACCATCCATAATGCCACGTTTCGCTTAATAGAATTCCGCATTCGCTCCCCCCTATGTATAAAAAAGTTAAAATATAAAAAAATTTACTACTGATATTTATCATACGTACGACTTCCGTCAATATTTAAAGCGGCTAATAAGGATTCGGTTCACTGGTGGGGGTGATTTTACGGGGAGCCACCGGCGCGGGGCTGGCGGTACTATTGATTTTTCTCTCGTTCCCACGGTCCTCCGTGGGAATGCATATTGGTTTTCAACAAACGCATCGCAGTCTTTAATCGAACCATTTTAGAACCCCGGGAATCCCTTATGGGTTCCCACGGAGGACCGTAGGAACCAGAAAAATTTGGCACCCGGGTAGGATTGATCCTGCTGGGGGCTACTGGAGCAGGGCTGGGGGTGTTGATGTTTTTTTAAACGATGAACATCGAACCATGCCTATCCGGTTAACACAGGTTCGACCGATTCTGCAGGTTTCAAGTTTGAATGCAAATTGTCTATATAGAGATAATATTCTGAAATTACATCAAAGTCTGAGAGGGTCGGACATATTCGGAAATATATTCCAAAACGCCAACCTGCCTTAAACGGATAGGCATAGTTCGTTCCTCACTCCGCGTAATGACAGCCATGATTTTGAAGTTTTCGTTCAGAGACTAAATAGATTTTTATCTTTTCATTACAATTAAACAATTTTATGTGCTAAAATATGCTCTCTTCTTTTAGAAGAGGGCATATTTTTTTATCTGACTATTGATTTTCTATTTCACTTCAAAATCGTAACCTTCTTAATCACAACAATGGAGGCTGAAAATGAAGTTTAAGTCATCTCGTTTCTTTTTTTACACGTTTATCATGTCATTTCTTTTCTGGAACATCGCTTTTGCTGAAGAAAATCCCAAAAACGATGATCAGACATTTACACTTTCCACAAAGCAAATCATGGCTGATGTTGCCGCTCTCCCGGAAAACTATCCCAAATATACAACCCAGTTGATTAATATTGCCAACCAAAATTCCCAGGCCACCCGGGCATGCTATGTGGGACAAATGTCGGAACTGATCCAGGAATTCCCCGGCAACTCTTATGATCAATGGGTAAAATGGTATTTAGAAAAATACCCGGATTCTGTTGATCAGGCGACTGACAAAACCTGGACGATGATTCAAAAAATGCAGCAGGCAATGGGGGCGATTGACAGAGAAATGGTCAGGCGATGGATGCAGGAATTGATTTTAACCAAAACCTATGCCGGTCTTCGATTTCAGGAATCCATCTTAAAAGCCATTGCAACAAGCAAAAACACCACTTATCGCCTGGCACGTCCTGATGAAGAATCCAAAGGCATTGACGGATACATAGGCACAGAACCTTTTTCCATAAAACCTGTTTCGTATCAGTCTAAAAATTTCCTGCCGGAAACCATTGATGTTAAAATTATCTATTATGAAAAGGTACGGGGCGGAATCAAATTTCACTACCCGTCATTTAATTAATCTTCTATAAAATCAGCTTATCAGAATGATTATCATTATTGCTTATTACGCATAAAAGATTTATGAATAATCTAATGGATTCAATTCCAACTTTCATAAAAACTTATAAATTTTTAAAATATAAAATATTTCTTAAAAACTGCAAAGGATTTAAATGACCATAAAAATAATAAGCAACATCAAGGAACTGATAACCCGGAAAGGAATAAAAATTCCCGAATTAAGTAAAAAAACCG
>JAQIBZ010000503.1 GCA_027858815.1 Desulfobacteraceae bacterium | reverse complement strand
TTTTCTTCAACCATTGCCCGCCGGGGTTCGATAATACCGGAGCAAATAAAAATGCTATCTTTTTTAACCACAGGATGGATATCATCTAACAGATGAACAATGATTTCAGATAAAATATTGGCGGTTACCAGTGAAAAATTTTTGCTTACATTGCTCACCAGATCCCCGGTTTTCAATTCATAGCTATCCGGATCAATTTTATTTTTTAAAAGATTGTCCCGGGCAACCGAAACGGCCACCTCGTCGTTATCAATACCTGTCATGTCACCTGCACCAAGTTTTGCTGCGGCAATCATCAGGATGCCGGAACCGGTGCCAATGTCTAAAAAAGAATCTTTTGGCTGAATGTATTTTTCAATTAAAGCAATGCACATACGGGTTGTGGGGTGTGTCCCGGTGCCGAATGCCATGCCCGGATCAATTTCGATGATGGTTTCTCCGGGTTTTGCTGTATACTCGCGCCAGGAAGGATTGATGACAATGGTATCCGTGATTTTTTCCGTAAAAAAATACTGTTTCCATGATTCGGCCCAATCCTGTTCGTCAATATCATGGTAAACAATCTGATAGGTCATATCAATTTTCTGCTTCAGGCAAGATATCTGCTGTTCCAGCATCCGGCAGCGTTCGGGTAATTGATCGTTTTTTGGGAAAAAGCCGATAACCGCGTAATCCGTGGGCTGGTCGGTGTGTTGTTCTGCCCAGTCGATGCCGGTTTCCGGTTCCGGAGACTCAACAATCACCCCCTGTAGTCCGAAATCATAAAATATTTCCGAAATAAGATCCGATGCCGTTACTGTTTCTGAAGATTCAAATATAATTCTGGTTTCAACCCATTTCATCGTTTGCCTGCTTTCCTGTCCTTGGGACGTAATATTTTTTCAAATTCAACCAGGTTGTCTCCTTTTCCCATGGCAATAACCGTGTCTCCGCTTTGAATGACGGTTTCAAAGGACGGGTTAAACATCATTTCTCCGTTGGGCTTTTTAACGGCAATGATAATCAGGTTGAATTTTTGCCGGATGCCGGAATCCTTGAGCATGATATTCACCATAGGGGAGGAGGGAGACACTGGAATCTCCTCCATTTGAATATCCTTTCGGTTGTAAGTAAAGACAAGATCCAGAAAGGATGTGACAGAAGGTCTCAGAACCCGCTGAGCCATGCTGACAGCACCGATATCATACGGCGATTCCACACGGTTGGCGCCGGCAGCCAGTAGTTTTGATTTTGTGGCTTTGTGGCTTGACCGGGCCACGATAAAAATGTTGGGGTTCAGCTGTCGTGCTGTCAATGTCAGGAAAACATTGTCAATATCGGTTGCAAGGGCGGCAACCAGCACTTTGGCATTTTTAATTCCGGCTTTTAACAGAATCTCTTCTTCCGAAGCATCTCCGCAAATGTAAAGAATGCCATCAGACTCCATTTCGGAGATCAGGTTTTCGTCTTTTTCAACGATCACCATCTTTAATGCCGGATGCGCCATGAAATGTTTGCAAAGAACCCTTCCGATCCGGCCGTATCCGCAGACAATGTAATGATTTTTCAAATGTTCAATTTTGCGATTCAATGTTCTTCTCCCCATAATTTCCCGGATTCGTCCTTCAACCATGAACTGGACCATTGCACTGGCGACATACAGGAAAAATGATACCCCTGAAAAAACCAGCACGATAGTAAAAATCTTGCCTAATCTGCTCATTTCATGAACTTCACTGAACCCAACAGTGGTAATAGTGATAATGGTCATATAGAGGGCATCAGTCAGGTTCCAACCTTCGATTACCATGTAGCCGGCAGTGCCTGCTGCAAAAATAATCAAAGACAGGGCAATGGATATTAGAAGGTGTTTTGTGCTTTCCATGTCAAATGTCTGTATTCATTAATCAAGTGAATGTTTTTGTCTACAATAGGGTTAATCGTACGCAAAGGCAAAGGCTTTTTTTGGTTACTGATAATTGTTGCCGTTATTTATCATAATATACTCATTCTGCATACCATAATCGCTTGACGGAAGTCGGGCAAATTGCTAATTGTCTATATACAATGACAAATGATTCAAGAAAATACCAGCGTTTACGCGAGTCCATGGTGAAAAATCAGATTGAGGCCCGTGGAATCACAGACCCCAAAGTCCTTGCCGCTATGCGCAAAGTGCCCCGGCACCTTTTTGTCAGTGAGGCACTCATGGATCAGGGGTATGCGGATCATCCCCTGCCGATCGGTGAGCAGCAGACCATTTCCCAGCCATATATCGTTGCCCATATGACCGAGTCGCTCCAACTGGGACCTGATGATCGTGTTCTGGAGATCGGTACGGGCTCCGGCTATCAGGCTGCCATTTTATCTCAGATTGTATTCAGGGTATACACCATAGAAACAATCCGCTCACTTCATATGCGGGCCCGCAAATTGTTTGATGATCTGAATTATTCAAATATCGTCACCTGTTATGGGGACGGGACAAACGGCTGGAAGGATGAAAGTCCTTTTGATGCCATTATTGTTACCGCCGGTGCCCCTGAAATACCCATGCCCCTTGTTCATCAGCTGGATATTGGCGGGCGGATAGTGCTTCCGGTGGGCGGGCGATTGACCCAGGATATGGTGAAACTGGAAAGGGATGAAGACGGAATACGCCAGTCAATGCTTGGCGGGTGCCGGTTTGTTAAGTTGGTCGGCGAGCATGGCTGGGACAAGTAAGAAAAAAGATGGAGGGGCTTTTTTTCTGCTTATTAGAATTAAATAGGATTGTTGAATTGAAGAATAAATCAGATCTTTCATGGAAAGAAGCCTTTTTTAACAGTCCGGGACCGAACTCTTGGAAGAGTGCTTTTTTGCTGATGATAAAAGGCCTTTGTATGGGCGCGGCAGATACGGTGCCGGGAGTATCCGGCGGTACGATCGCCTTGATAACCGGTATTTACGAGGATTTGTTGACCGCTATTAAATCAGCAAACGCAAAGATGGTGGCATGTATCCTGAAATTTGATTTAAAGGGTGCGCTGAGTGAACTTCATATTCGATTTATATTTTCCCTTTTTTTAGGCATTGGTGTTGCCGTGCTCAGCCTGGCCCGTCTGATGAGTTATCTGCTTGCCCATCATGCCATGCTGACGTGGAGTCTTTTTTTTGGATTGATCATCGCATCCATCTGGGTGGTTGGAAAACAGGTGGGAAAATGGACCCCGGCAACCGGAGTATCATTTCTTGCCGGTGCGGGTGCGGCTTTTGTCATCGTTAATTTGATGCCCGCGACCACACCGGAAACCCTGGGGTTTATTTTTCTGTCCGGTATGCTGGCCATTTGTGCCATGATTCTTCCCGGATTGAGCGGTGCGTTCATATTGCTGATTTTGGGGAAATATGAGTTCATTATTGCCACATTAGAAAATCCGTTTGTAATGGAAAATATTCAGATCATCATGGTTTTTCTTGCCGGGTGTGCGTTCGGATTGGCAGGGTTTGCCCGATTTCTTAAGCTGTTGCTGATGAAATATCATAGCCTGACCCTGGCGTTTCTCGCCGGCCTGATGTTCGGGTCCATGCGAAAAATCTGGCCCTGGAAGGAAACGCTGGAAACCGCTATGATTCACGGGAAACTGCGGGTACTTAAAGAACGCAACATTTTCCCCGAAACAATTGATTCGGAACTGATGTTTGCCGTCTGCCTGATTATTGCCGGATTTCTTGCGGTGATGGCTTTAGAGAGGCTGTCGCATACGAAGTACTCTGATTCGTAAATTCGGTAACGTATTCTGTTAAATATTTATCGGGCGGGGATAAACCCCGCCCCTACGGAAAATGCAATAATCCAAGGAAGATGCTTTTTCGCTATAGCTCGGCTATGCGGGACAGCATATGACACCGTAGATGCAGTGAGATCGGAAATCCCTGCTTTTTTAACGATTACTTAAATTGTATTTTTTCTTTAACTCTTCATATACCACCGGCGGTACCATGCTTTTAATATCCCCTCCAAACTGAACCGCTTCCTTGATAATGGACGAACTGGTAAAAATCCATCGAAGCCCTGTCATGAGAAAGACGGTCTGAACCTCCCGGTTTAATTTCCGGTTCATGAGTGCCATCTGGAATTCATAATCAAAATCCGAAACCGCGCGCATGCCGCGTAAAATTGCCTGGGCATCGCGTTTAACAGCATAATCAACGAGAAGCCCGCCATACGAAGCAATTTCGATATTCCCGTTTTCAATATCTTTTAAAGATGCCTTCAGCAATTCAATCCGCTCGTTTATCGTAAAAAGTGATTTTTTTGCCGGGTTTTCAAGAATGGTCACAATAATTTTATCAAAAAGTATCAGGCCGCGTTTGATGATGTCAATATGACCATTGGTCACCGGATCAAATGAACCGGGATAAATTGCTGTTTTTCCCATTGAAATGAATCCTCAGTTTAGTTTCTAAGTTTTAATTAAAATTTATTCCACTGATAGTTTGATAAATTCGTAAAAAGAAAAATCTGGTTATCCACTTCGATTAAGTTAAACCCGTTTTTCAAGGTCGGCACGGTGGCCGACCCTACGAAGCTTGTCACAAAACTTCGTAGGGCAGGCCACCGTGCCTGCCAGTGATTACATCAATTTTGAAATTAGGATTCAACTTAACTAAAGTGGATATGCAGTAAGAAAAATTTACCACGGAGAACACCGAGATCACAGAGTTAAGCAATATATTATAAAATATTTTCTCCGTGTTCTCTGTGTGCTCTGTGGTGAAAAAAAATTATTTACATGGCCATCGTGGTTTATCTGTTCCGGTATCAGTTTGATTCCAATGTGTCTGGCAAAGATTTTCCTGTAACACAACCGTTAAAAAGGAAACAAGGGTTTTTCCGTAGATTCTCTGGTCAGCCAGTTGTATTCCCGGGTGGTTTTGCGGGACAGGCTCGGCACCAGAGTGTTCAATGATAATTGTTGAACCGTCTTTTAAGATATTTTGTTTCATCAGTTTTTTTAATGCCGGTAAAATATAATTTTTATTGTAAGGTGGGTCCATGAATACCAGATCAAACGCCAATGTGTCTGGTGGCAGGCAGTTAATATTTTTAGCAATATCCCATCGGATGACCTGAACACGATTTTCTGTTTTACAGGCAAGGATGTTTTTTTGAATTATTTGTACGGCAGATGCCGATGAGTCAATAAAAACAGCGTTGGCTGCTCCACGGCTCAGGGCTTCAAGGCCGAGCGCGCCTGTTCCGGCAAAAAGATCCAGCACCGATGCATTGGCAATATTCGATGCCAGAATGTTGAAAATCGATTCTCGTACCCGATCCGCAGTGGGGCGTGTGGCAGAGCCCTTAAGAGAAAATAGTTTTTTGCCCTTAAAAGATCCACTGATTATTCGCATGTTTTAATACCTGTTGATATGGCAGTATAGTCTTACTTTTTGGGCAATCTCTTTTTGAGATATGCTTTGTCCACATTTAAGGCCCTGGCTGTTTTGATGATATCCTGATTGTTTTCCTCCAGTTTTCGGGCAATGAATTCATTTTCAAAATTTTCCAAAGCATCATCTAATCGATCCATTGAAAAAAGAGATGATCCAGTGGAGAAAGCTAAAGCTGCCTGCTTTTTCGGGTTATAGGGTGCCGGGACATCATTTGCATCGATGGTGTCGTTTTGAACAATAATTGACAAACGATCCAGCAGGTTTTTAAGCTCACGGACATTTCCCGGCCAGGTGGAATTCTGAAACATTTTCAAAGCATCCGGTGTTATCGATTTCGGAATCGTCCGGTTCTTTTCAGCGATCTGTTTCAGGAAGGTATCTACCAGATCCGGAATGTCTTCCCGGCGCTCTCGTAGTGGCGGAACCGTTATGGGCACGACATTTAAGCGGTAGTACAAATCCTCTCTGAAGCGGCCGGCTTCGATTTCTTTTTCCAGATCTTTGTTGGTGGATGAAATGATCCGCACATCAGCAGTTAACATTCGGCTGCTGCCGATCCTTTGAAATTTCTTTTCTTGTAAAATTCTTAAGATAGATGCTTGTGTTTTTAGCCCTAAATCTCCGATTTCATCAAAAAACAGGGTGCCTTGGTGTGCAAGTTCCAGCATTCCTTTTTTTTTGGCTGTAGCCTCGGTAAAAGCGCCTTTTTCATGGCCGAGTAATTCACTTTCAATGATTTCATCGGACAGGGCGGCACAGTTGACATCAATCAGCGGGTATTCGGATCGTGAGCTGAATTGATGGATCATGCGGGAGATCAGTTCTTTTCCGGTACCGTTTTCACCATTAATGAGAACCCAAGCGTCTGTCGGTGCGGTGATGCTGATTTGCTGTCTTAATTCCTGAATTGCCTGGCAGTTGCCGGTGATGGAATTTTTTTCAATGGTTTTTTTTCTTAAAAACCGGTTCTCTTCCTCCAGGCGTCTGAAATTTAGGGCATTATTGATTCCTACAATGACCTTGTCGATGGAAAGCGGTTTTTCAATAAAATCAAACGCGCCGATTTTTGTCGCATTTACTGCGGTTTCAATGGTTCCGTGCCCGGTAATCATAATGACCGGGGTCGTGGGAAAGTTCTTTTTGATTTCTTTTAACGTATCAATGCCGTCAATGCCGGGCATCCAGATGTCTAACAGAATCAGATCCGGGGATTCGGTTTCAAGGGTTTTAAGGGCTTCATATCCGTTTGAAACGGTTATGGTTTCAAACCCCTCATCAGAGAGAATGCCGGAAAGTGATTTTAAAATGGATGCTTCATCATCAACGATGAGAATGGAGGGAAACATTTATGGGGACTCCTTTGTTTATCAAGTGTATATCTGAAATTGTTTTTTTGTATATTTTAAATTAATACCGTTATCAGGTATAAGGTTTAAGGTAGAAGGCTGAAGGTCAAAGAAAAAAACCACCGGCTTTTTCAGCCCACTGCTATGGTTGTTATATTTTTGTTAGCATACCCATTGGCATGACTCATGTCTTTTGTTTCTCAGTTATTATTTTGTTTTTTAAATTACCCGCAGCTTCTGTTTTCTCATAAA
>JAQIBZ010000535.1 GCA_027858815.1 Desulfobacteraceae bacterium | reverse complement strand
GGTTATATTTTGCCCATTTGTAATAAATGATACCTGAGCATGAGCATCAATAAAAAGAAATAATATTATTGCTGTAAGAAGTAATTTTGTTTTCATCATTTATCCTTGTTTGTGAGGTTCAATACTTCTTCTTTAATTTCATTAATAATTTCTGCACTCACCCACATCACATCTTCATTACCTCGAAAAACCCAACGTGTAAAAAAAAGATACTTGCCATCAGGTGATACCGAGGGAAATCGTTCTTGTCGATCGGAATTAATCTTGTCACCCAAATTAACAGGGTTGGTCCAGCTTCCATCTGAATTTCGAAAACTAATGTAAATGTCGCCTGTGTCAGTTTTGTGATTGCGTCGACTAGAAGAGAATAAAAGGTAACTCTCATCCGGAGCAATAAATGGAGTCCAGTTTCGAATATTTCCTGGAATGTTTATACTGGCTGGGAGCAATTCTGGTTGCCCATACATACCATCAATAAGTTCAGAACGATAAATACCAAAATTATTCCAATATCCTTCTGCATAACCTAAGAAATAGAGTGTGCCATTACTCGTAAATGAATGATTATAAACTGCTTCTATTTTAGGAAAGCGTTTAATAAGATTCATACAAATAGGCTGACTCCAATTATCTCCTTCCTTTTCCACAAAATGGGGTCCATCTTTTTCACCATTCTCCTCACCAAATGGAAGATAATAAAGCCGTTTACCATCAGGTGAAAAAACCGGACTACTATCGTATGGCGATATCTTCTGAGCTGTCCACACATTTCCAATACGCTTCATAGTCAAACAATGTATTGTTGTATGATCAAGACTGTTAACTTGCCAAAAAACTTCATTACCATCAGGAGAAAATGTTGGAAATCCGTGCTCGATAGTAGTATCAACTGAGACAATTCCGGGGGCGAAAACCACGGGTGTTTCTCCGGGTAGAGGCTGCCCTAAATAGTATCCTTTGAGTTCAGTATATTCTTGTCCAGAAATAAAACTACTGAATACAAACATTAATAATATCAGATTATTTTTCATTGTTGTTTTTTTCATGTTGTTTCATTTAATTTTTTTTAAAACATCCTGTTCCTGCATAGCCTTATCTTTCAACTTTTCTATAACTCCTGCACTAACCCGGTAAACATCCGTAATCATCAATTCTTCATGATGCCCGATTAATAGAAATTTCCCATATATTTAGTTTAACTCTTTCTCTAAATTGCTAATTATTTCTTTTGCATTCTCGTTTGTAGAATTAAGCTCCATCGATTTTATATAATTCTTCAGAGCCAGTTTTTTTTCATCATTTTTCAAATAAACTTCGCCAAGGCTATCATAAGCATTCCAAGAAGTTGGGTATTTTTTCACAATATATTTAAATACTTTAATAGCTTTTTTTGTATTATCATTTTGATTCATAAGTCTATAGCCAAAGGCATTAAGCTCGTATTCAGGAGCCACAAAATCGATGTTGAATTTGTGACTTAGAATTTCGTAATGGTTTATGTACGCAGAATAAGTCTCTTCACTTAAAGATTCGTCAAATTTCCAGCCAGAGAATAAATCTTTTAGCCCAAGGATTAATGCATTTTTTGGTACGTGCCCCTCTTTTGCAAGTAAAGTATATTCAGCTGTTATCCCAGCAGGTTTTATCGAATCGATTTTATTTTTAAAATTTAGATTTCGCTCTAGAAGTGATGGTGAATCGATGCCGCCATCAATTATATGTAGATATCTCTCACCGCCATTCCAATTGCTTATCAATGAATCTGAGATGGCACGGAACGGCCTAATTAAAGAAGGACTCGACCCTATATATGCATTATAAGCTTGTGGATTTTTAAACATTTCATAAACTGTAGTCAATGCGCTATTAGATTGACCGTATAGAATTCGGTAATTAGCTGTGCGATAATTTGCGTTTATAAAAGGCTGTAACTCTTCTCTAAAAAATGAAAGATAATTATCAGCCCCACCACCGCGTTTTGAGCCATCTCTAAAAGTCAGTATCCATGGAAACACATCGCGAGTTCTATTAGTATTCTTGACAGAAACAACAATAATTTCAGGCATTTCCCTCATCATTTCCAAATATCTTATTCCGCCAATAACCCCAATATTAAAATTCCAATCACCGTCCATGGTATATAAAACAGGATATTTTTTATTCGAATTATTATAATTATCAGGAACCGAAACAATGAATTCCCTCTCTTCGCCTATCTTCAGAGAATTTATCGTATAATGTTTTCCAAATACAAATTCGTTCGTAATTTCTTGCGTATTTTGTGCATGTATTTTCGTTAAGCATAGTGCTAACAAAAGAATCGCACTTATTATAATTTGTTTGTTTTTCATATTTATCCTAGTATTTAGTATTAAAAATTATTCTTATTTGATGCATTGACTTAATTTAATTAAACACTTCTTTTTTGAGATCATCAATGATATTTGCATTCACCCAATAAACATCCATATCCATCATCGACTCATGACGCCTGAAAAATAGGAATTTTCCATCAGGAGAAAGAGAAGGTCCACTATGATGTGCGGTCTCATTGTTGACTTTAGCACCACAACTATTCATATTGATGGGAGTGGTCCACTCGTCATTTCCTTTTTTAAAACATATATAAAGATGTGCTTCGCCACGCCTTCCGTTACGTTCTGACCCAAATATAAGATATGATCCATCGGGAGCAATAAGAGGACTAACATCAAAAGCGGTTGAGTTCATAATTGGACCAAGGTTTTCTGCATGTAAAACTTGATTTGGCTTAGGCTGGATATGCCAAATGTCGTAGCCACCGAATCCATCAGGACGTTTGGAGGAAATATAAACAACACCATCTGCAGTTGCTGTATAAGAACCATCTCGAGAATCTGAATTTATTGGCGAAGGAAGAACTTGTGGTTCGCTCCATCCTTCGATAGAGCGTTCGACCATCCAAATATTACCACTTTTAGCAAAGTAAAGCCTTTTTCCATCTGCTGATAAAAAAGGATCACTAACATCATTGCCTACTGAGAATGGCGCTTCTACCTGCTCTGTCCATTTGTTGTTTATGTGTTTCGTGTAATAAATTTTATAAGAGGCTTTGTTATCCTTAATTTCAAGAACTCCAAAGTATCATTCTTTTCCATCCGGCGAAAAAACTATATTGGATTCCAGACGATCAGGCAAGGAAAAGATTCCTGGGGCAAAAATAACTGCTGAATCACCAGGAGGGGTTTGTCCAAAATAGGCATCTTTTGTTTCTGAAAAACTCTCCGCTGTTTGGGTACAACCTACATAGCTTAGTACTATTAGAAATAAAAATATTATTTTTTCCATTTTTTAAGTCCTTATTTATTCTTCTTTTTCTAACTCTTTGAGACAGTCTTTTACATCTTTATTATCAGGCACAATTTTCTGTGCTTTTAATAATGCTATTTTTGATAAGCTGATTTCCCC
>JAQIBZ010000510.1 GCA_027858815.1 Desulfobacteraceae bacterium | reverse complement strand
GTATATTAATACCGATGGTGCGGACGGATTTTTGGCCAAATTTTTCCAATAATTCAGCCCCTTAAAAAAATCTTTGGCGATAGTATGACCGGATTTGACTTCAACCGGTATGAGCTGATTGCCTAAATCAATGATAATATCCAAATCATGCCCTGCCGAATCGCGCCAGAAATATAGATCCGGTTCCAGTCCGACATGAGATCTTCTCTTCAATAATTCGGCAACTACATAATTTTCAAATATGGCACCGCGGGAAGCATTTAATAAAAGAACACCGGACTGCGTATTCTCAGCAAATAGCAAAGGAGGCCTGTATCTATAAAATACAGTTTGGGTGATTTGACAAGACGTTTGTTAAAATTCTGATAATGCGGACGCAGCAAAGTAACGATGAAACCTGTCTCAAGAACAGACAACCATCTTTTTGCGGTTGTGTGAGTTATCCCGCAGTCGGATGCCAGTGAGCTTAAATTGAGAAGTTGCCCGACCCGTCCGGCACATAACACCATAAACATCCTGAAAGATTCAAGATCCCCAATATTTATCAGATCCCGAACATCTCTTTCTATATATGTTTGGGTATAATTCTTCAGCCACACCAGAGGGTCCATTTTTTTGTCATGAATTCGAGGATAAAACCCTGAAAATAAGAGATCAAATAAATTTGTATTTTCCGGCTCGGGTATTGATGGAATCTTCTGTCCCAGATCTTCCACCAACGGATGGGGAAGTTTTCTCAATTCATTAAGAGAAAATGGCAGGAGGTGAAAAATTGCACATCTGCCGGCAAGCGTCTGGCTAATATTTTTCATTAAAAGAAAATTTTGGGAACCAGAGAGAATAAACTGTCCCGGTCGATCAACCTCATCCACGCGGGTCTGGATGTAGGAAAAAAGATCCGGCGTTCGTTGAACTTCATCAAGAATGACACCTTTTTCCTGAAACTGAGCAAGAAAACCGCGAGGATCTTCTACTGCCAAATGTCGCAGCTCCGGGTTTTCCAATGAAAAGTATTGCATATTCGGAAACATCGCCCGAATGAGAGTGGTTTTACCTGATTGTCTGGGACCGGTGAGACTAATGACGGGATATTGTTCTGCGGATTGCCTGATTTTTCTCTCAAGATGCCTGGGTATCATAGAAAATCCTTACAATTTGAATATCTAATATTCAAATTGCACGGCACCTCTTGTTTTATCAATAAAAAAAAGGGTTTAGATGTTTTGCGCTGCCAAACCCTTTATTTTAGGTGGTGCCGGAGGCGAGACTTGAACTCGCACACCATCGCTGGCGGAGGATTTTGAGTTCTTAGAGCAGATGTCATGATTTATCTATAATTTTAAAACTTTGAAATTATAGAACTTTTTTTGAACTTTTGGTTTTGTTTGGTTTTATTTGGAAATATTTGACCTTGACGGGCACAATTTAGGCACAGTTCCGGGCACAAATTCGAGGATGAGAAATCGTAGTTGGGATTTTGATATTATGACGTTTGTGAAAACTGTGGTGAAGAATTATTTGATAAATTGCTTAAAATATACTTTTTCAGAGCCTACTATGTTCTGCAACGTATTGATGTCAAGTTCTAAACAAATTACTTTCTTGTTCTTCCTGATCTTAAAACCAGTGAAATGATCTTTAAAAAACTTTGTTGGTACATTTAATAAATTAATTTGATCATTTCTTAAAAGATTTATCTCTCTTATATTTGGATTGTCGATCTTTGATATTGGTATTTCAAACCACCATACTGGTTTCCCTGTATTGACTTTAGAAAAATGAGTGTTCAAATTATTTAATTTAAAACGGAATTTTTCTTCGGCCAAGATAATAGCTTCTGACTTTTTCCTTTTCAACTTCCATTAACTACTTAACTTATTTGATTAATAACGTCTATTTTTTTATTAAATAATTTTATTTTATTTCCTTTATACTCCACTTTTCCCCGCAAAAAAGCCAGTGAATTATAGCAAAAAGCAGTTAAATTTTAATTATATGAGAAGAATGATCTTGCATTTAATATAACTTAA
>JAQIBZ010000467.1 GCA_027858815.1 Desulfobacteraceae bacterium | reverse complement strand
TTAAGATTATGATGATGATTAAGATTATGAAAATGGAGTATTGGTATCATCAATTCAGTAGACCATGCCCTCTGGGCTTAACCCAATGCCTGGCCCTTTGGGTCAGGATTTTTATTTTTTCCACGGCCCTAACTGCAATGCTTGTGGCACATGCCTTGATACCTTTTATATTTGGGGCAACTTTATCACTGCTCAACAAAGGAAATAATTTCTTGTTTCCTTTGTTAAACATTCCTGATAGTCTGATTCTAATCATATATAATATCAATTATTATGAATAATGATGGGGAGATGGCGGACCTGTCTGTGATATTCGAATTCGTTTATCTGATCCTTGCCTATATCTATCTTGTGTATTTAGTGGTTGAACGGAAAGTCTCAAAATTGCACTTTTTCTGTCATTGCGAGGGAGGTACGACCGAAGCTATCTCCTTATCGACAGGGGATTACTTTGTTGTTCGTTCCTCACTCCGCGTAATGACAACCATGATTTAGATGTTTTCGGTCAGGCACTATTTATCCGTTTAATTCTGCATTAATAAACCGGCGGAGGCCATATGTTTTATAAAATTGTTTTTATAACTATCTGTGTTTTAATTCAGCCTTTCATTTCTATGGCCCAGGATTACTCACCTGTTACTGTCAATGGAATGGTTTTTTGTGCAGGCATTGATCAAAAGAATCCAGTGGATATTTCAACGCATTTTTCGGATTCAATTGAGCGGGTGTTTTGTCACACAAAGCTGTCAAGTACCGAAGACCAAACGTCAATTTCACATGTCTGGTATTACAATGATACACAGATGGCGATTGTTGATTTAGCGGTGAACGCAAAATCCTGGCGGACCTGGTCTTCAAAACGGATTGTTAAGGAATGGACCGGGACATGGCGGGTTGATGTAATTTCTTCAACCGGACAAATCATATGCAGTAAAGAGTTTATGGTGAGTTCGTATACCGAATGATCCTGGGTGGTAATATCTGTTTATGCAATCTTTAAGTCGATTCAAGTGGAGTAGATAAATGCCTCAAGTTTCTTTAATTCAGTGCAGTGATTATACACTGGGCAATCTGAAAGACAAAATTCGCACAAGCCTTTCCAATATTGGTTTTGATGTAAAACAATTCAATAACGCCCGGGTTGTTGTAAAGCCGAACTTGTTGATGCCGGCTAAAGAAGAAAAGGCGATTATTACGAATTCCGAATTTTACAGGGCGGTTGTTCAGATTGTAAAAGAAAATAACGGCACGCCGGTTCTGGTGGAATCCCCGGCTATTCATTCCCTTGAACGGGTGATTAAAAAAACAGCTTATGCCGCAGTCGTGAAAAGTGAAGATATCGAAGTTGCAAACCCGACCATTACACGGACCCTGACATATGATGCCGGGAAAAAATTCAAGTACTTTGATATCTCCCAGGCATATTTTGATGCGGACATCATACTCAATCTGCCGAAATTTAAAACCCATGGCATTACATACATGACCGGCGCCGTAAAGTTGCTGTTCGGCGCTATTCCCGGAGTGGAAAAGTCAAAAATGCATTTACGGGTACCGGTCCACGATGATTTTGCCGAATTCCTGCTCGATTTATACGGGGCTATGACATATGCCATGATCCCATCCAAGCCCATTATTCATATCATGGATGCAATCAGCGTTCAGGAAGGAGAGGGGCCGGGGCCGGCTGGAAAAGCCCGAAAACTGAATGCGGTTTTAGCCAGTGAAAACGGCATTGCCATTGATTATGTGGCGTCAATGATTGCCGGTCTTGATATTGATAAAGCGCTAACCGTCGTTAATGGTTTTAAAAGAGAATTCGGTGTTTCATCCCCAAAGCAAATTAATGTGGTCGGAGATACAATCAAGGATTTGCATGTTGATGATTTTGAACCGGCAACCGGTTCTTCCATTTTCTCAAATATGTTCCGGTGGCCGTTTAACACACCGATGTTCAAGAATCTTTTTCTGGACCGGCCGGTGCCCTCAGAGGAAAAATGCACGCTTTGTTACCAGTGTAAAAAAATATGCGCATCCGGTGCAATCACCTCATCATCCGGAAAGAAAGATATTCCTGATTATGACTATAAAGCCTGTATACGCTGCTATTGCTGTCTGGAAATTTGCTCGGAAGCAGCCATTAAAAAAGAAAGAGGGCGATTTCAGTGGATGCTTGGAGGATAAGTTCAAATTTTAGGTTACTGGGGCGCTTGACACGTTAACAGCTTTTCATGGTGATGATTCATCAGGGCTTGATCATGATTCCGGCCATTGTAGGGGAGGGCTTTATGCCCTCCCGCTTCAGGCGGGGATAAACCCCGCCCCTACAAAACCGATATTTTCAAAAAATGGCCGAAACGATGATCAACGCCTGAAAGTGTCATATTAATACCATTCAAAACAATTTTATTTATTAACATAAGATTTTTCACATGACATATCCGGACACGTTGATTTGCGATCAGGCGCTTTACCAGCACATATCTGATAATCTGAAAAAATTTAATATCCAAAAAAATGACAGAGGCGGTGTTAAACGGGCTGCTGTCGCCATAACGGTCGTGGAAACCGGTCCTGGTACGGATGTTTATGGATTAACCCCTTATGATGAGTGGAACCAGGCTGCAGCACTTATTCTTACAAAAAGAGCGGTAAAACTTAAAAAACATTCCGGTCAGTGGGCGTTGCCCGGTGGGCGAATGGATAAAGGCGAAACGGTCGAACAAGCGGCTCTACGAGAGCTTGCTGAAGAAGTCGGCCTGACTCTGGCTCCTGAAAATGTGATCGGGCGGCTGGATGATTTTACCACCCGTTCAGGATTTGTTATTTCACCGGTCGTGATATGGGGAGGTGCGGCCGCAGAACTTACCCCAAACCCTGCCGAAGTAGAATCAATCCACCGGATTTCCCTTCAGGAGTTTATGCGCAAAGACGCTCCCATTCTTCAGGAGAATCATGAGAGTCATAATCCCATATTGCTTATGCCCGTGGGGAACAGCTGGATTGCTGCGCCAACTGCCGCAATCATCTATCAGTTCCGGGAAGTTGGGATTTTAGGACAAAATACCCGTGTGGCGCATTATGAGCAGCCTTATTTTGCCTGGAGCTAATAAAAAAACCATAGATTGTAAAAAAATGAATCCCAAATTGTCGATTGCATACTTTGTTACATCCCATGGATTTGGTCATGCTGCGCGTGCTTCTGCTGTGATGAATGCCATCCATGCCCGGTGGCCGTTTGTTCATTTTGAAATTTTTACCAATACACCGGAATGGTTTTTTAAAAACTCTCTTTTAGTGTCCTTTAACTATCATAAGGAATCAACAGATATTGGCCTGGTCCAGACATCCGCGCTGCATTGTGATCCGGACCAAACAATAGGCGCGCTGAAAAGTTTTTTGCCTTTTGATGAAATGCAGTTATCCGGACTGGCAGAGACAATGACTGCGTTGGATTGTCTTATGGTTGTCAGTGATATTTCACCGCTGGGGATTGCAGCTGCTGATAAAGCCGGGCTTTCTTCAATACTGGTTGAAAATTTTACATGGGACTGGATTTACGAGTTCTATCAAGACGACGATGTCCGGTTTAAAAAGTATGTCAATGCGCTGGGTGATCTTTTCAACCAGGCAAGTCACCGAATCCAGGCAGAGCCTGTATGCAACATTTTAAAAGGGCAACTGTCCACTCCTCCGATTTCCCGGATACACAAGACTGCCCCTCATCTTATTCGTGAGAAACTCCGAATTAGCGACCGCAAGAAAATGGTGTTAATTTCCATGGGCGGCATTTCCGAATCCCTGCCATTTATCAATCAGCTGAAGGATATTGATGATAATTTTTGTTTTGTGCTTCCCGGTATATCCACAGAACAGCCGGTTAATAGAGAAAAACATCAGAATATCATTTTTCTTTCGCAAAACTCCGAGTTTTATCATCCGGATCTGGTGAATGCATCTGATGTGGTGATCGGAAAAGTCGGCTACAGCACGTTGGCTGAAGTTTATCATGCCGGCGTCCCTTATGGATTTATCACTCGGTCTGATTTTCGGGAGTCTGCTGTGTTTGAATCATATATTCAATTAAACATGGAAGGTATCCGGATTGATGAAAATGATTTTTTCAGCGGGGTCTGGTTAAAACAGCTTCCAAAATTGCTGGCATTGCCAAAACGAACCAATAACAGGCCGAATGGCGCAGGCATGGCAGCTGAATATATTTGTAATATCCTGGTCTGTGAAAAAGAAATTTTAGATATTGTGGACACAAAAGGCCGTGTTATTGGGGCTGCACCCAGAAAATGCGTGCATGGAAACAATCAGCTGCTTCATCAGGTGGTTCATGTGTTGGTCTTTGATAAGGAAAATCGTTTGCTGCTGCAAAAGCGCTCCTTAACTAAACGGGTGGCACCGGGCCGGTGGGATACGTCTGTGGGCGGACACGTGGACTGTGGCGAATCCATAGAAACAGCCATGTTTCGGGAAATGAAAGAAGAACTGGGAATCCGTCCCGAATCAATGCAATTCGCATATCAGTACATTCATACCAATGATTTTGAATCGGAGCTGGTTTCCACCTATGTGTGTCTCTATGACGGTAAAATTTTCTTTAATCCGGAAGAAATAGATGCTGTAAAATTTTGGGAAATGGAAGAAATAAATAATTTTCTGGGAAAAGCAATTTTGAGTGATAATTTTGAAGATGAATTTCTGCGGTATCAGCGATGGTTGAAAGTCGATGCACCTGCAAACTTTAAAAGCTAAGGGAAGTGGAAAATATTAATATAACGATATTAATATTTGGAAGTTCCCTAAAGTGATTGTGTAAAAAAAACTTTCCAAGACAGGCTGTCTGGGATAAAATCAACCGGAAAAATAGCGGTATTTCACATTGAAGTTTATAACATGGATCCGGTTGTTTTAAATTTATGGAATCGTTAGGGAGTATTTGTATGTTGCGTTTTTTACCTGCGCCACTGGCGGGATTGATTACAGCGTTGTTGTTTATGGCTAATACCGTGGTAGTCGTCTCTGCCCAGTTGCCATTTATTTTATTGAAGGTATTTATTCCCAATGCATGGGTACGACATCATCTAACGCGGGTGATTATGGCCCTTGGGACGGTATGGATCGATTTGAACGATCATATTAAAGACCTTGTCCGGAGTACCAAATGGGATGTGCAGGGACTTGATAAAGACTTTAGCCTGGGATCTTCTTACCTGGTTGTCAGTAATCACCGGTCCTGGTCAGATATTTTTGTTCTTCAGCACATTTTTAATCACAAAATTCCTTTTCTGAAGTTTTTTTTAAAAAAAGAACTTATTTGGGTGCCTGTTCTGGGAGTGGCATGGTGGGGACTTGATTTCCCGTTTATGAAACGGTATTCACGTCAGTTTATTGCAAAACATCCCGAACTCAAGGGCAAAGACATGGAGACCACGCGGAAATTCTGCGAAAAGTATAAAATATCCCCGGTTACCGTACTGAATTTTTTGGAAGGCACTCGTTATAATTATCAGAAACACGAAAACCAGAAATCTCCATTTCGGCATTTACTGAAACCAAAAGCCGGTGGGGTAGCCATTGTGCTCTCCAGCATGGGAGAATATTTTTCCAAGTTAGTTGATGTGACCATCGTATATCCGGACAATGAGCCGCCTATGTCATTCTGGACTTTTTTAAGGGGTGATATTCCCACCATTGCTGTCCGTGTCAGAACAATAGATATTCCTGAAGAATTTTTGGGGAAAAACTATGAGGATGATGTGGAATTCAAAAAACAGTTTCAAAAATGGATCAATCAATTGTGGGAAGACAAGGACCAGGTGATCGAAACTGTTTTTGCAGAGTATAATATTTCAAAATAATATGCATAAAGCCCGCCGTCAAAAAAATATTTTGTTCAGAGCATTAGGCAGGTCAGGGTTTGGAACTTAAAGGGGCAGATGTGGCCAAAATCTAAGGGGAGGACGGCCAGTCTCAGGGAGAGGGGATGAGGTAAGCTTGAATGCTCTTTTTGACGGCGGCTTATGCACAATTTATTTAATGGTCCTTTTCGGCTTATGTTAAATCGATTTTAATTTTCGTCTCGGTAATATTATTTGCAAGAGAAGTGCCAATAATGGGGTTTTTTGAGTTTTGGTAAGATCTTTAATACGAAAATTAGATTCATCGATGATAACAATCATGTGGATTTGGAGAGACAGCGGCGTTAATTATAATAAAATGTATTTTAAAATCATTCTTTTATAGTTTTGATGCTGGATAATATGCGGTAGAAAATTATTTGATTTAAAAGGGAGGGGAAAAATCAGAAAGTGGTTTTTCCGAGGCTGTATATAAAATAATAACTTTAAGAAAGGTTTTAACCGTGTGCTTTTGTGTACAGGCGTATGAAAAAGTCTAATGTTTTTGGTGGGATAATTATTTTTTTCCACGTCCCTAACCCGGATAAACCGGAAAAGTTAAAAGTGAGCTAAAGTTTGAAGTGAGCTAAAGTTATGGTTAATGCCTTCGGCATTTTCAATTTTTATGTTAAAAATGATCGCGCGTTTCGCGCAGTCCTAAACTTTAGGCACTTTAGATCACTTTAGT
>JAQIBZ010000459.1 GCA_027858815.1 Desulfobacteraceae bacterium | reverse complement strand
AGATGGATTTCATTTTAATTGTAATTGCTCAAGAAGGGGTAAAGATTTTTAGAGGATGATATTTTACAAATGAAAACTTCGTATGTATAAAGACGAATTATGTATTAAGTCTAAAATCGGATGATTCAAGAATGATGGCTTCGTAAAAAGTCCAAATTCTTTGTTGCGCTGCATCCTTCGCTTCTTCATGGTACGCTAAGTACAAATCATCACTCAGGATTTGCGCGCCTCGAATTTGGAGCTTTTTTCTTTGCCATCAGAAATCGACTTTTTACGAGTTTGTCAAGAATAACTTTTTCAATTCGTTTGATTTTAATAATGCGACAAAGGTATTTAGCGTGATTTACGAAAATGTTGAACTGCACAATATTGAAGATCTTGTTTCTGTCGAGGACTTTTCTGGTTTGCGGATGCAGCGGATTCCTGAATCAGTGAGAATAAAACTGAATCCTGCCGCCCAGTACCGGATGTGTCGTCCGGCCTGTGCGGAGATTCGGTTTGTAAGTGAGCATCCGGTGAACATAGAGTTAGAATGCCCGGAAGGTACCGGAAATGTAGAAGTCTTTTATGGCACCTTTCAGAGTACGGAAAAATATGAAATTAAAAAAGGTACAACGATTATTCATGTATCGATGCCGGACCAGATGAATATGTATGACCAGTCCAAACTATCAGGCCTTGCCTTTGCTCCTGATGTCTGTCGACTTTTATTGTCCGGAGATCCAATGTTTATCCACGGAATTCAGGGCAATCATTGCAGGCCACCGAAACGTGACGAGTTACCCCGATTAAGATATCTGGCTTATGGAACATCTATTACTGAGAATGGCCACGCCACAGCCCCACATTTAACATATGTAGAACAGGTCGGCATACGCCTTGGCGCAGATGTATTAAACTTAGGGTCCGGAGGGTCAGCGTTTTGTGAACCCGAGATTGCGGATTATATTGCCGGTCGAAAAGACTGGGACTTCGCAACATTGGCGCTGTCCGTCAACATGCTCAAGTTCCCGCTTGATTATTTTTATGAGCGGGCATCTTATATGATCAACACCATTTGCCGATCAAATTTTCAGCGGCCGGTCATCTGTATTACGTTATTTCCTTATTCCCGTGAATTTGGCGATACGTTTATAGGTCTCGAAGACAAGGGGGCTCCGGATGATTTTCGTAATGCCCTGCATCAGGCGGTAGACGATTGTCCTTATGAAAATGCATACCTGCTGAAAGGAACCGACATTTTAGCTGATGTCGGCGGACTTTCTCCGGACCTTTTGCATCCTGGTGACCAGGGAATGATTTACATGGGAGAAAATCTTGCACGGCAAATTAAACCGATCATTAATCAATATTTTCCATAATATTGTCTTTATTCCGGATCATTAAAACATCGGTTGCCGATTATCGAAAAACAATGATCTTATTGTTTGGAAGTAGAAAAGCGTCTGGGGGAAAATATGCCGGCAGTTGAATTATTTAATCAGGTGTATTTACAACCAGTCCTTTTTTAATGGCATACGCTGTAAGCTCCGATATATTATGGATGTCTAATTTGTTCATCAGATTTGCCCGGTGTTTCTCAACGGTTTTTGGGCTGATATAGAGCATCTCAGCTATTTCCTTGCTCGTAAAACCCTCTCCCACAACCTTTAATACTTGTTTTTCCCTTTGGGTCAGGGTTTCAAATGAGGTATTCTTTTTAAGGTGTTTTCTGCCTTCAAGAAAACCTTCCATGACTTTTTCAGAGATAATCGGACTAATGTATTTTTTTCCTGAAAGCACAAAGTGTATTGCATTGAGCAGCTCTTTTTGTCCGGAATCCTTGACACAATAACCGTCGGCGCCGGATGCAAAACATTCCAGAATATATTCTTCAGACTGGTGAATGGTTAAAGCCATTATCTTGATATCTGCATTCTGCTGTCTGATTTCTTTTATTGCTGACATGCCATTCATTTTTGGCATGGAAAGGTCTATCAGAATTAAGTCCGCTGGATGGTTTGCCGCTGTTTCAATCGCTGCCAGGCCGTCTTTTGCTTCAGCGGTCACTTCCAACTGTTCATCGGATTCAATAATCAAGCGGAGTCCGTCAAGGAGCAAACTGTTATCTTCAACAATAATGATTTTTTTTTTCATTTTAATATTTTTGCTTTGGAAACGTTATTACGCCTAAAAATAAGGATAAATACGGCATTGATACACACAAAATACGCATATGTAGTTATGTAACACAGCATTCGAAATATGTAAAATTGAAATAATTCTTTGACTTCATCTTTTCCAAAAAAATATCAAGGGAGAGGCCTTATCTTAAGAGAGATATGAAAATGAAAGGATAAAAGTTCCTGTAGGTGGTTTATAAGATGAAAATATTAATTGTAGAAGATAATGATCTGTTGCGGAAATTAATTCTTGATAGTCTTACGCATCATTTTCCGAAAGATGAGGTGATCACTTTTCAAAACGGTGAGGATGCTGTTGAAGAAATTAAAAAGGAATCTATGGATGTTGCAGTGTTAGATATCCATTTGCCAGGGATGAATGGTTTAAAAATAACCCGAATGATAAGGAATCTATATCAGAATGCATTCATTATTATTTATACAAACTATTCATTCAAGGAGTATCGTGAAAATGCCATTACATCCGGGGTAGACCATTTTCTATCCAAAGACAATAATTCGCCTGCTGATCTGGCCAGATTGATCAAAAAGGCAAAAGAAAAAATTTAATTAAATTCATATACGATTGTGAGATCTCCTCTTCAAAGAAAATATACTTTTAATTAATTTTGCAAAGTATGGTATAATTTCAATCAAAGCGAATGACAAATAATAACATCATAAAAAGAATCAACGATTGTTGTGAATAATTCTGATATAAATCCATCCTTCCTAAGCGCAATCCCGGATGCAATTTCTGTAGAAATAATTGTTACTGACTTAACAGGGACCCGGATAATCTATGTCAATGACAAATCGTGTGATCTCTTCAATTATTCACGTGCTGATTTCCAAATGATCGTATCTTCAGAACTCCTTTATGATGGTGAGGCACCGCATCTCTGGAAAACTGAAAAAGAAAATACAGTCGTCAAATTTAAAACACAAGATAATAAGGTGATTTGGGGATTGATGTCCTCAAAACGGATCAAAGATAAGAAAGGTAATGATCTTGGTGTTTTTCATTCTATTTCTAATATTACGCGAAGAAAACGTGCTGAAGACCAGTTACAACAGTCTCAAAAAAAACGAAAGCAACTGTCAAATAAATTAATTCATGCACAGGAAGCTGAAAGAAAACGCATTGCAGTTGAACTCCATGACGGTATCAGTTCAAATATTACCGCGGTCAGGCTGATGCTGGAAAGAAAGATATCAGAAGTGGGTCTGAACGAGAATACCTTTGAAAATATAATTAATACACTCAAAACCATCTCTTCCGATACCCGACGCATTTCACGGGACCTCCATCCATCCATACTTGAAGACATAGGACTTGTCCCGGCACTCACATCCTTGATCAGGGAATTCAATGAAATGCTGCCAGATGTTGTGTTTATTCATCAAATCAATATTGATGAGAATAAGATCAACGATAAGGCCAAATTGACCCTTTATCGAATACTGCAAGAAGCTATTAATAATATAATAAAACATAGCGGGGCTGATGCGATTACTATCTCCAGCGACTTAATTGATGGATACCAGCAATTAGAAATTTCGGATAACGGATGCAGCTTTGATGTCGATAAAGTGATGAATAGTGATAATGAAATCTCCGGTCTTGGTATCGAGAGCATGAAAGAACGGACGGATGATTGCCATGGAACTTTTCAGATTGAATCGTCACCCGCTCGTGGTACACGAATCTGTGTCAAAGTACCGACGCAATAATGTTGATAATCAAAAAAGGTTCCTCTAATTATGCATAGCTATGATGTCGTTATTGTTGGTTCCTGTCTTGAGCAATCCTGATTGGTTTTTAGATTTTTTCAAATACATACTCATTTGTCACAAAATACACATTTGCCATTATTTAAATTGTTCGTACAAAGTGTAATGTTGTTAGCAGTTGAAGTCTATTCGGTTTTTAAGACTTAACCTGGATAAACCGGAAAAGTTGAAAGTGAACTAAAGTTTGAAGTGAGCTAAAGTTATGGTTAATGCCTTCGGCATTTTCAATTTTTATGTTAAAAATGATCGCGCGTTTCGCGCAGTCCTAAACTTTAGGCACTTTAGATCACTTTAGT
>JAQIBZ010000456.1 GCA_027858815.1 Desulfobacteraceae bacterium | reverse complement strand
ACCATGGGCCTGTTGACGCATTGACGGTCGGCACGGTGGCCGACCCTACGATGCGTGTTGCCGTAGGGCGGGCCACCGTGCCCGCCAGTCAAATTGAATAGAACAAATTTACCGTGGGGATAAACCCGGGCACCTTGCGGAGAGAATGAACAAATTAAAAGTTCCTTACGGACGCAGATCTCAAAAAAACAGTAGGGATAACTTCTTTATATCTACTCAGGATTTTCCACAACAAACCCAGGTACCAATAATCTCTTTTCACAGAACAAAAACGGATTTTTCCTTATCTTTCGCAATCAAGTTCATAGACCGAACCACTAGTTCAGCCTGTTTCCAGTTCGTGCTTAGTGCCTCATTGGGACAAACTTCCATGCACCCATAACAGCGATAGCACGTTTTCTGATTGATGGTTGCTGTTTTGTTTTCATCAAGCCGGATACTGCCTGTGTCACAGACCTTGAGACATGTCCCACAGCCTTCGCATGCCGATGGATTTACGGCAACGGGCGGCATAAACATTCGTTTCATCTTTAGCGGGGAGACCGGATTCATGGCTGCTGCCAGAATGCCCTTAGTATTGATCTTTAATCGATCCATTGCCACAGGCGAAACCGTGCCGGTTTCAACGGTCCGGACGACACGGGTGACGGCATCCTTAAATTCATCCAGCATTCCTTCATCGGGCAAGCCCTTGCCAAAACTCCCCTCAACATCACCCAAGCGTTTCCCGCTGCCAATACGGCACGAATGCGGTGTCAAAAGCTGGGCGCCGCCAATCGCTGTTGCCCCCTTTGCAGTCAATTCCTTTGCCAGTGTATAAGGAACATTGTTGGCTACACACCCGCCATAGCAGGAATAGACAAATGCAGGACATCCGTTTAAGTCCGGCAAGCGTTGAATATATTCCATGGCAGCAGCTGGAACCGTCCAGTATTGCACAGGGGTCCCCAGTATAATGAGGGACGGCATTTTATCAGGAAATTTTTTTTCGGCTTGATCCAGTGATATACACGACACCTGCCACCCGCATTCCGCAATAGCGGCTTCAGCTGCTTTTGCCAGTCGTGCCGTGTTCTGAGATCGTGTATAATAAAGAACAAGCGCAGTATGATCCATCTTCAATCTCCTTTAATAAAAATAATAGAAAAATATCATTTTTAGAGATTCGGTATCAGCAATCTCCGAGTTTGAAACATCTGTCAATCACCGGCACGACGTATCGCGTACACTGGATACGTCAGATTGGGTAAGATTCTTGATCTCATCGTGTCGAAAACAGTCCGTTGTATGATCGTTTACCATGCCGACCGCCTGCATAAATGCGTAACAGATGGTTGGTCCGACAAAGTTGAATCCACGCTTCTTGAGATCTTTGCTCATCACTTCGGACAATTTGGTTTTTGCGGGAATGTCTGCCATGGATTTCCATTTGTTTTGCTCAGGGGTGCCTTCAACATAGCGCCAGAGATAGGCGTCCAGGGAGCCGAACGCCTCCTGAATCTCAATAACGGCCCGTGCGTTCTTGATGGCTGATTCTATCTTCAGGCGATTGCGCACAATGCCGGAATCAGCAAGCAGTCGTTTTACATCTGTTTCAGAATAATTGGCGATTGTTTCGCAATCAAAGGAGTGAAATGCCTTTCTGTAATTTTCCCGTTTTTTCAGGATGGTCAGCCAGCTCAACCCGGCCTGAGCGCCTTCCAGAACCAGGAACTCAAACAAAAGCCGGTCATCATGAACAGGAACCCCCCATTGCTCATCATGGTAAGCGATGTATAGAGGGTCTTTCCCACACCATATGCATCTGTTTTTCATTTTTCTCATGCGCCCACCATCCCACATATTGTTTTTAAATTACAATAATATTCTCTTATGTTTTTTAGAACCTGCAGATTGATAAAGGAATCACAAAACATGGGTTTCCAATCAGAGCAACCGAAAAAACGTACAATTCAAGATGCGACACCATTCTATGCGCCCAATTCAAGATGCGACACCATTCTGTGCGTAAGGCACGGTAAATTTGTTCTATTCAATTTGACTGGCGGGCACGGTGGCCCGCCCTACGGCAACACGCATCGTAGGGTCGGCCACCGTGCCGACCGTCAATGCTTCAGTAGGGTCGGCCACCGTGCCGACCGTCAATGCGTCAACAGGCCCATGGGCTTTGCGGTCAGAACAAATTTACCCTGTCTAAGGTATAAATAATTCTTTTCATTTAGTTTTTTTTATGCTAACTAATTTGCGATAAAGTGAAAGGGTATAAAAATTTTGGTTATACTGCAATTGGCAAACGCAATCTTAATCAATACTCAATAATCAATAATCAAGATGTGACCCCATTTTTTCCGTAATCAATCCTGATCCTGAAAAATCGAACACGTCGTCACCTACGCTCATTCTGTTTGTGGTGGCATCCGTCCAGTTTTTGACACCGTTTATGATGTCCGCCATGGGCGTGGCGCTGCCCGCCATCGGACGTGAATTCCGGGCCGGGGCCGTCCATCTGGGCCTGATAGAGATGGTCTATATTCTGGCGGTCACCCTGCTGCTGCTCCCGGCGGGACGGTATGCGGATATTCACGGCCGGAAAAAGATTTTTATTGCCGGCGCTTCGGTGATGACCGTTGCCACGCTTTTGCTGGCCATGTCGACCGGTATCCGCTTCTTTATTGTTCTGCGGTTTTTCCAGGGTGTGGGTGCGGCAATGATTACCTCCACCAGTGTCGCCATTATTACATCGGTGATGCCGCACGAGCGTTTGGGACAGGCCATGGGCATCATTGTTGCCTGTGTGTACGTCGGGCTTTCCGCCGGACCGACCCTGGCCGGTGTCATGATCACTAATTTCGGATGGCGGTGGATCTTTTATGCTGCCGTGCCGGTGGAACTGGCTGCTCTCTTGTTGACCATTGTGAAATTAAAAGGTGAATGGGCGGATGCTGCAGGACAGCGGTTTGATTGGGTGGGAAGTTTGATTTACATGGCGGCCCTGTTCGGTCTGATTTTTGGGGTTATTAATATCAAAGAAATGGTCATCTCGCCATGGATAGCTGCTGCCGGTGCTGCGGGATTGATTGTATTCCTTTTTTATGAATCCAAAAACGATTCGCCGTTGTTAGATGTCCGTCTGCTGGCAAGCAACCGGGTATTTACATTCAGCAATATTGCCACCTGGATCAACTATGCCGCCTGTTTCGGATTGGTCTTTTTTTTCAGCCTTTACCTGCAGTCGGTTAAAGGGTTATCCGCCCAGGCCACTGGGTTGATTCTGGTGATTCAGCCGGTTATTCAGGCATTGTTTTCTCCCTTTTCAGGACGTCTGGCGGATCGGTATCCGCCCGCGCAGATTGCCACCATCGGCATGGCCATCTGCACCGTTGGTCTGATGATGGCTGTTTTTTTAACCCCGGATACGCCTATGTTCATGATCTATATGATTTTGGCGCTGATCGGTCTGGGATTCGGTTTGTTTTCTTCCCCCAACACCACGGCGATCATGTGCAGCGTGGGACCGGAGCATTACGGAATCGCCGCCAGTCTCATGGCTACCATGCGAGGTGCGGGGATGCTCACCAGTATGACCATTATTACCGCCATCCTGACTGTTTTTATGGGTGACCGTCCGGTCGCACCGGATACCATTGACGGTTTTATTTCCAGTATGCGCACGGCGTTTATCTGCTTCAGCATCATGTGTGCGGCAGGTATCGCTTGTTCATTTGTTCGATTTAACCCGAATGTATCGTGACCTGTTAGAAGTACTTTTGGAAAAAGCCAATTACGACCCGAGATATGTGAGCTTCATCGCAACAAAGAATACGGGCCAAAAGACAAGTCAGATGGGATAATTATTTCTTTCCACGGCCCTAACTCCGACGATCAGTTTTGGTGCCAAGGGGATATCCTTTTAAAAACCACAAAAACCGTTTTTTATTTAATGATTCCAGATGTGCCCTTCGGGAGCTGTCTAAAAAAGCCGGTTTTTTTTGGTCCCAGTTTTTATAGACACCTGATATATCGATATCTTTTAAAATTTTATGTAAAGCGCGGGGTGTATTTTCAAGATTCAGACTGGATTGGAAATCCAAAAGTGCAGGCTGGCCTTTATCCGTGACCAGAATATTTCTCCGATTCCGAATGTCTAAGTGGACCAGATTCCGCTGGTGCATCATCTTCACAAGATGTTCAAATTGGAAAAAATAATCATCATTAATTAAGTCCGAAGCGGTTTCTTTTAATGTCGTACCTGGCTGGAACCGGTAACAGACGGCATACGCATCCAGCAAAAATGCCTCGGCTGCAATACCGGCAATGCCTTTTAACTTCTGCAGCGCCATGAATTCTCTTTTGGCCATAAACCGGCCCCAGGTTTTTCGGATAAACGGTGGACAGGGTAAAAAATCCTTAACAACCCATATTTTTTGTCCCTGTTGAAACTGATAAAGATCCGCATTGCCCCAGCGTCCTTTGGCAATTATGTTAAACGCTCTATTTTCAAGATCTTTTCTCGTAAAAGGTTTCCGCATTTCCTTCACCTCTTATTGCACTATATGATCAACTTGATTTTTGATAAATTCTGAAAACTTCATTGCATCCTGTTTAAAAGATACCCTGATGCCTACAACGACAAGAGCCAAAGGGCTTTTCATTTTACCGGCGATTTTGACATAATCTTTTTCAGTGGTTACCAAAAACGCTGCTGAAGCTTTTTGCGCCTTGGCAATGATCAGACGAAAATCTGATTCCGTGTATTGGTGATGATCTTTAAAGCCGATCGCCCCAAGCACTTCTTCCGCCAGATGTTCCACTGTTATCTGAAAATCTCCATTTTTGGCAATCCCTGAAAACACAAACACTTTAGATTTCTTTAAAAAGTCAAAATTCCGGGATACTGTGCCGGAAAATCTGTCCGCTGCATCGTCGTCTGTTCCGTTAAAAATACCGCACACATAAGGTTCATGAAACGATTTAAAAACCGGTTTTCCAGGCACCATTTCACCCAGTCTTTTTAAACTATTGCTTGAATTATCATTGCACCGGGTTAACACAAACAGATCGCTGCGGGAAATACCGGAAATCGGTTCCCGAAGAATCCCCCGTGGTAAAAGGTAGCGGTTACCCAAAAAGGATTTATCATCAATCATCACAATATCCAGGTCCCGTTTCAGACGGCGGTGCTGAAAAGCATCATCAAATATAATGATATCCGGAGAGAATTTTTCCATCGCTTTCATCCCGATACAAAAACGATCAGCACCGACCAGCACCGGAATATTTTTTAGTTTTTGCGCCATCATAAACGGTTCGTCACCGGCAACTTCCGGGCTTAAAAGGACTTCGTGCATGTCACTAACGACCCCGCCTTTTTTCTCTGCCAGACCTTTATAACCTCTGCTGATAACAGCCGGTTGATACCCAAGGCCCTTCAGGAGTTCCGCCAGATATATCGTCATCGGGGTTTTACCGGTTCCGCCGACCGTCAAATTACCAATGGATATCACCGTACAGGGAAGCTTTTGCGCCTGAAAAACACCCTGATCATATAAAATCATTCGCAATTTGACAATAATACCATAGAGCATTGATAAAATCATCAACAGGAAGTGCAGTAATGGTCCGGCATCCTTTTCGCCAGTCATCAGCGCCTGGACGTTTTGGATTAATTTGTTCATCCATTGTCACCCAACAAAGTTTTTATTCCAGATTATATACCATCAACCCGGCTGCACAGAAAAAAATCAGATTGGCAATCCAGGCCGCCAGCATTGGCGGAAGAATGTTTCCATACCCGAGAGACAGGCAAAAACTATAAAAAGACCAGTAAATTAAAACGGTTAATAATCCATATGCAAAACTGAGAACCATTCCGTCTTTTGTTGAGTTCCTCAACGCCAGTCCCGCGCCGAACATGGATAAAATAAAACAAATAAATGGAAACGCGGTTTTTGCATAAAAATCCACCCGATATTTGGAAGCATCATAGCCTTCGTTTTCAACCTTCCGGATATATCGATAAAGATCCAAAAATGGCATGTCCTCGGATTCCTTTGCCACTCTCACTAAATCCGTCGGCTGCAAATCTATCTGGCAAATTTTTTCATCATGGAAAAACACCTCGTGGTCTAGCTGATCAGCATCCAGGTTCTCCTGGATCAGGCAGTCATAAAAAATCCAATTGCCATCAATATACTTTCCCGAACGGGCATTCAAACGTCGCGTCAGGCTAAAATCGTCGCTAAAATAGGCAATACTGATACCGGATATCATCTGGTCTGCCGGATTGTAATACTTAATATGTGTAATAGATTGATTTCCCCGAATCCAGATATTTTTTTCACGGGAGGTCGTCATTCTTGGTTTGGATTTCATATCTTCAATGCGGTTTGCCTTGCTCACACTGATCGGAACAACAACTTCGGAAAATACAAACAAAAGAACGGTTAAGCTTATGCCAATGATAACAATCGGTATCAGGAGATAATGTAAGCTGACGCCGCCGCTTTTTAAGGCAATGATTTCATTGTTCTTGGCCATTAAGCCAAAAACAGCCAACACGCCCAACAAAACGGCAATCGGCGTAATCTGTGACACAATTAATGGAATTTTATACAAAAAATAGGAAACAATGAATGTCGGAGCAATTTCGTCTTCAAGAAAATTATCGATTCTTTGAAAAAAATCAATGGACAGATAAATGACTATCACCACCCCGAGCACAATACCGAAGTATTTAAAAAAAAGCTGGCTGATATATTTGTGAATTACTGTCATTTAAAGAAACCAATTCATATTCAGTTGGAATACCGAACGCGAAAAAAAGACCGAATAATTTTTTTTAAGAATTGATTAATCCGGTCAAAAATTTCAAAGGGGCTGTCGTTAGCTGTTTTGACCAGAAGAACGATCCCTAACCCGCCCATAATAAAATTCGGCATCCACATTCCCACAACCGGAGACATATTTCCGGCTTCACTTAAAATCAGTCCGGCAGACAGCAAAAGATAATACAGCAAAAATGCGATCAAACCAATACCGAGGCCTGCTGATTTTCTGGAGGATGACGACTGAACGCCTAAAGGAACTGCCAGGATTCCCAATGCAATGCAGGCAAAAGGGATTGAAAATTTTTTATGGAATTCCACCCACACGGAATAATATTTTTTGGTTCTTGTTTTTTCAGTTTTCAGAAATGCAGCCAGTTCATCGAGGCGCATCTCTTCTGGCTTTGTTTTTTTCTTGCGGATATTTTTAACTGCATTCTTTAAGTCCAGGTTCAGATCATAGGTATCAAACTGGATGGAATGAACTGCACGGCTTTTTAAATTAACCTGATTGATCACACCATCATAAAGACTCAATATAAAAGAAAGCCGATTCTCACTATCAAAGATTCTGCCTTTGGGAGAAACAATGGTCGTAGAAAACTCTTTATTGCGCTGATCTTCGATATATATATCTTTCAGCGAATTATCTTCTGTATCGATTCTATTGACGTAAAACATTACCCCGTCAAAACTGTCATTGAATTGCCGTTCCTTTAACCCGATGTTAAAGTTTGACTGCACCACATTCATTGCCATTTGCTTGTAGGAATATTCCCCCCAGGGTATGCCGTATATCCCCATATATGCGGTCAGCAAGGCATTGATCACAGAAAACAGTATCACCGGCGGCACCAGATGATAGATACTGATGCCGCTTGCTTTCAGCGCCACAATCTCATTGTCACTGGAAAGGCGCAAAAAAGTTAACAGAACACTCATCATCACCGACATGGGAATAACATAGGCAAGAAAATACGGCATGGAATAGGCCAGCATTAAAAAAAAAGCCGATAAGCCGACCTGATAGTTGACGATCACATTGGTAATTTCAAGAATCTGGCGCATCAGAAAAACAAAAATAAAGAACACCAGATTCATGGTATACGGAGGAATCAATTCTTTAAATATATAACGATTAACTGTCGTATTCAGCTTCATCATAATTAAACGGTGACTTTTACGGGAATATCATCAACAACATCATTGTTATCGGAAAACTGCATCTGGTGAAGATTATAATACTCACCTTTTCGCGCCAGCAGTTCTTCGTGGTTACCTTTCTCGACAATCTGACCGCCCACCAGAACGACAATACGGTTGGCATATGCTATTGTCGACAGTCTGTGTGCAATAACAAAAGACGTCCGGCCTTTCATTAAATTTTCAAGGGCTTTTTGAACCAGTCTTTCTGCCTCCGAATCCAGCGATGCGGTGGCTTCATCTAAAATAAGAATCGGGGCATTTTTCAATAATGCGCGAGCAATACACATTCGCTGTTTTTCCCCGCCGGAAAGCCGGCTTCCCAACTCTCCGATAACCGTATCAAACCCTTTGGGCAGACTTTGAACAAATTTATAGATATATGCCGCTTTTGCCGCTTCGATGATCTCCTGATCTGAGGCATCCGGTTTCCCATATGAAATATTTTTTCTGATGGTATCATTAAAAAGGATGGGTTCCTGGGTGACAATAGCCACCTGTTTTCGGAGATCTGAAAGAGTAACGTCTTTAATATCCGTACCATTAATTTTAACAGCGCCTTGTGTTACATCAAAAAATCTGGGAATCAAATTAACTAAAGAAGTCTTGCCGCCGCCGCTCATTCCAACCAAAGCCAGTATTTCACCCGGTTTTACATCCAAGTCAATATTTTTTAAAACCATTTCACTTTTGTCATAGGCAAAGGATACATTTTCAAAGAGAATCCGGTGAGAACCGGTTTGAATCTGTTTTGGCGATTCAGGATCCAGAATATCTGATTCTGTTTCCAGGATTTCAAACACCCGGTCTGATGCAGCAAAACCCTTCTGCAACACATTGTTCAGCTTGGTTAACTTTTTTATCGGCGGATACAGCAGCATGACCGCCGTCATAAAGGAAAGAAAACCACCGGCAGTGTTCGTGCCTTCAATGACAGCAAAACCGCCGTACCAGAGCACAAGTGAAATACCGATACCCCCGATAGCTTCCATTACCGGCGATGTCAGCGCGTTTGCCCGCATGGATTTAATCTCAAAACGAAAAACAGTTTGATTTTTTTTTGAAAAAATTTTTTTCTCATATGCTTCCATGCCAAAAGCTTTGACAATTTTGTTTCCGGCAAAAGTTTCATGCAAAAAGGCATTCATGTCCGCCATGCTTTCCTGGCTGCTGGTGCTGAAACGCCGCACCCGGCGGCCCAGTGTAATAACCGGGAAATACGCCACAGGCAGGACAACAACCGCAAGAATAGCCAGTTTCCAATCCGTGTAAAAAATCACGCCGATGAGCCCGATAACGGTAAAAAAGTCCCTTATTGCGCCGGTCACTGCATTAGATACCATGTTTTTAATAATCGTCACATCATTGGTGATCCGCGACATCAAAACGCCGGTCCGTTCTTTATGAAAAAAAGAAATCGGCAGGTCCGTTATTTTTTCGTAAAGGGCATCTCTGAATTTTTGGATAATATTTTCACCCACATACTGCATCAGATATTCCTGGCCGTACATTGCCAGACCTCTTGAAAAATAAAGAGCAATCACAATAAACGGAATCAGTTTGAGCAGAAACGCATTTTTGCTGATAAAGATGTCATCAATTACCGGCTTGACAATAAAAGCAGTCGCCGATGTTGTTGCTGCCACCACCACCATGCAGATCATGGATAAAAACAGCTTAACCCAGCTGCCTTTGATATATTCGAGCAGTTGCTTCTGACGGGGATGGATTTTAAATTTAGCTTTCATAATTTAAGAAATTAATATCCTTTTAAAAGAGATAAACCGATATCCGCTGTTTTCTCAGATGCACCGGGTTCACCCATCTCTGAAGCAACAAATGCCAATCTCTCCTGAATACGTTTAAACGCCAATGGATTGCTCAGGATTTCACCCACTGTCCGGGCAATTTTCCCCGGAGATGCCTCCTTCTGAATCAGTTCAGGAACAACGCGTTCATTGGCAATGATATTCACCAGACCGATATGATCAACATTAATCAATGCCCGGCCCAGCATGTAGCTGACAGGCGATATTCTGTATATAATTACCATGGGAATACCATGCATTGCCGCCTCCAGAGTCACCGTGCCGGACACGGCAATGAGCATAGTCGCTTTTGCAAATATCTCTAAAATATCACCGGAAACTATTTCAATATTGCACGTGTTTTTATACGGATTGGCAAATGTCTCTATCCACTCCTGACTGATAGAGGGTGCAACAGAAAGCAGAAACTTTATATTCTTAAATCGCTGCTGCAGGATACTGGCTGAAGCCAGCATATACGGAAGATTCCGCTCAATTTCACCGATCCGGGAACCGGGAAGCAGGCCAATGACAGGCGCAGGGTCGTCGAGATCCTCTATTTTTTTTTCTATCGGAGAAAAGGAATCAAGTAACGGATTACCGACAAATGTTGCCGGAATATTTTCCCGGTTATAACATTTTTCTTCAAACGGCAGAATCACCGCCATATGGTCCACGACCCGCTTGATCTTGTGGATACGCCCGGAACGCCATGCCCAAATAGACGGACTGATATAGTATAAAACCGGAATTTCCTGTTTCTTGGCAATGGAGGCAATGTGAAGGTTAAAGTCAGGAAAATCGATCAAAATAATCAATTTCGGGGAAAGCCTTTGTAAATTATTTTTTATAATAGAAATAGCATCCAGCACTTTGGGAAGCTTGGCAAAAACCTCAGTAATACCGACGACAGAAAGTTCTTTGATATCCATCAGGATATTTACACCTGCTTCTCGTAAGGCCTCACCGCCGATACCATAGAAAACCAGCGTGGGGTCCTTTCCCTTCATCGCGCGAACCAGACGGGAACCGTGAGCATCACCGGAAGTTTCACCGGCAATAATAATCACATTTTTTTGAACTGATGACATTTTCATGGGTTTTGTCTTGAATAAATCCTGCTTGATTTTTGAATTTGCCGGGTAATATTCAACGCCATTTTCAATGCATCTCTGCCCATCTGACCCGATACTTCAGGGGATTTGCGGCTTTCAACGGAACGGATGAAAGACCGGATTTCATCCTCAAGAGCATCTCCTTGCGTAAAACATTTTTCTTCCAAATGCATTCCGGGAATGGGACAGTTATTATCCACTTTTCCGGGGCGGACCTGAGTGATCGAGCAATTGGCAAAATCTACGGAAATATATCCGTCTTTTTGAAATAAACGAATTTTTCGCTCGTTTTTATTTGAAATCCGGCTGGCGGTTACATTGGCAACCGCGCCATTATCAAATTCTATATGGGCATTGGCGATATCGATGTTGTCCGAGACAACCGAAGTCCCCATTGCATGGCAGTACTTAATCCCCGACCGGACAAAATTTAATATAATATCAATATCATGAATCATAAGATCCAACACAACACTTACATCCGTCCCGCGCTCATTGAAAATACTCAAACGGTTGGATTCAATAAAAATCGGGTGATCAACAAGGTGTTGAAGCGCTGTTACCGCCGGATTAAACCGTTCGAGTTGTCCGACCTGGAGCACCAGGCTTTTCTTGTCCGCGATTTCAATCAGTTCGTCGGCTTCTTCAACGGTTGTTGTGATCGGCTTTTCAATTAATACATCAATATCATGTTCTAAAAATGCTTTTCCAATTTCAAAATGCAGAGGTGTTGGAACGGCAATACTGACCGCATCCACCCGGCCGAACAAATCCCTGTAATCAAAAAACGGATTTGTACTGACATTACCGGCAATTTTCTCAGCCTGTGCCTTTCTGATATCAACGACACCAACCAGTTCGATATTATCCATTCTTGCATATTTTTCCGCATGGAATTTGCCCAGATAACCGACACCGACCACAGCGGCCCGAACTTTTTTCATCAGGTGCATTTCCTTAATATATATATTCCGCTATCCTGCCTATCAAAAAAACGGATCATATAATATATAATGCTGATTAATTCTCTTTTTCTATTGCCATGAGCGTAATTCCCCACTGATTTGCAAGGCTGATCATTTCCTCCTTATCAAAAACCAGTGAACGGCCTGCTTCAATCACAAGCACGGTTGCACCGGTTTTATGCATTGATTGAACAGTCTGGGCACCGACGGCCGGCACATCAAAACGAAAATCCTGCGTTGGCTTGCACACCTTTACGACAACAGCACTTCCGTTACAAAGGTTTCCGCCCCTGCGGATAGTACTGTCAGTGCCGTCAATGGCTTCCACAGCCATTACGGATCCGTTAGACACCACAACACACTGGCCGATATCAAGCCGGCCGATTTCCTTGGCCATTTTCCACCCCAGCTTTATATCTTCCTGCTCAGCCTTAGTGGGTTTCCGTTTTGTCCAGCAGCCCTCCTCGGCAAGAAGTTCCGGAAGCAGAAATGTTGAAGCACGGATTTGCAAACCTTCATCTTCGAGTACTTTTGCAAAAGCTCTTAAAATTTTGTCATCATGGGTGCTATGGCGCATGTTCGCGATCAGAGAAATAGCCTTCATGTCCGGCCGGATGTCAAGAATTGCCCCGGGTTTTTTGATTGCCCCGATCATAATCGCTTCTTCGATCCTGTTCTTCTTAAAAAAACGTATCAATCGTTTGATCTGACCGATATGCATAATCTCAAGAGATTCAACATAGCTTGCCAACACCGGATCAGTCTCATTATGGTAACCGACGGCAAAAACCTGCAGGCCCTTCTCTGCGGCTTTTTTTGAGAAAATAATCGGGAAAGTACCACTTCCGGCAATCAATCCAATACGCTTATTCATCATAAGAAAATTCTGTTATAATTAATATCATCTAAGTTGAGCATTTTCATGTTTGCCGCAATATAAAAAATCCGTTTGAAAATTTTAAACACTCAATTCAGTGAAAACTATCTCGTAATTCCCCGCTCGGTGGATCTGATAAAATTTGCCAGTGCAAGAACTTCAGGAATATTATCAACTTCAGCAAGTACACGGTCCACTGACTCATTCACTGTCAGGCCAATACGGAAAATAATGCGATATGCTTTTTTCAGCTGAGACAATGTATTATTTGAGAATCCATGACGTTTTAATCCGACTTTATTCAGTCCGTGCAGCGTGGCCCGGTCTCCTGCTGCCATCACATATGGGGGGATATCCTTTACAACGGCTGATTTTCCACCGATATAAGCATGATCACCAATCCGGACAAACTGATGAATGGCAACCAGGCCGCCGACGATGACATAATCACCAATAGTGATATGCCCGGCCAATGTCGCATTATTTGCCAGAATAACGCCTTTTCCGGTTATACAGTCATGGGCCACATGAGTGTAGGCCATCAAAAAATTATCCTCACCAACCTCCGTGACACCGCCCCCGAACTCGGTCCCCCGGTTTAACGTGGCGAATTCACGAATCACTGTATTTCGGCCAATCTTTAAATACGTTATTTCCCCTTTGAACTTTATCGCCTGGGGGGCCGCCCCGATTGAAGCATATTGAAATATCTGACAGTTGGGTCCGATATCAACATAAGGGTCAATCGTTACATGCGGGCCGATAAACGTCCCTGAGCCAATAGATACATTAGCATTGACAATCGAATAAGGGCCGATATCAACGTTGGAATCAATCTCTGCATTAGGGTCAATAATTGCGGTGGGATGTATCATTCTTCTCCTCCGATCATTTCTTCTTCTCTTTCGATCAAGGCCATAAGTTTTGCCTCTGCAACTCGCTTTTCATCAACAAACGCCTTCGCACCCATTTTCACAACTATGGATCGCTGTTTTTCTACTTTTACCTCAAAAATCAGCTGATCGCCCGGAATAACCGGAGACCTGAACCTTGCCTGATCCACTCCTGAAAAACAGACCTGCCCCCGGTTTCCCAAAGACGGACTTTCCAGCAGCAGTAATCCTGCAGCCTGAACCATTCCTTCAATGATTAAAACGCCGGGCATTATCGGTTTATCCGGGAAATGCCCCTGAAAAAAAGGTTCATTGATTGTCACATTTTTTAATACCCGGATTCGCTTTCCCGGGTCCAGATCCAGAACCCGATCGACGAGGACAAACGGGTACCGATGCGGCATCAGGTTTAATATTTTTTCAATATCATACCCTTTTTTCATTACTTACCCCAATTTAAATAAATAATCAAAATGATGCGGATGAAATTATTTTTCAGAAAAAGCATCCAGACGTTTTTCGATATCTTTAATTTTTCTTTTTAATTCGGGCAGACGCGGAATAATCTGACTAACACGGAGCCATAATTTGTGAGGCATTTCAGGCGTCCCGGAAACCACCTTACCACTGGGAACGGACCGGGTAACTCCTGCCTGCGGGCCAACGGTTGTAAAGTCTCCGATGGTAATATGTCCGCCAATGCCCGCCTGACCGGCTAATATAACATTCTTTCCAATAGTCGCACTCCCGGCGATCCCCACCTGAGCTACGATCAGCGTGTTTTCGCCAATCTCCACATTATGGGCGATCTGAACATGGTTATCCGTCTTTACGCCACTTTTTATCCATGTCTTTCCAAAAGTCGCACGATCAATAGTATTACAGGCACCGATTTCAACATCATCATCTATCTGGACGATCCCCAACTGCGGAATTTTAAAATGTTTTTCCCCGTCCGGAACAAATCCGAAACCGTCACTGCCGATAACCGTACCGGGGTGAATAATCACACGGTTTCCGATGATGCACCGATTCCGAATCGTTACATTCGGATAAATTTCAACATCGTCTCCAATGACTGTCCCATTACCGATCACTACATGCGGATGTATAATCACATGACTGCCGATGACCACATTATCTTCAATTACCGCCAGTGGACCGACACTGACATCGCTGCCAAAAGAAACATTTTTCCCAACAGATGCCTGATGGCTGATTTCTTCAGAAGGGCGGACAACAGGAAAACACGCATGCATAATCTTTGCAAATGCCAGGCGCGGGTTATCCGACTTGATGAGGTTAACAGGCATTTCATGCTGAAATGTTTTTGGAACGATGACGGCTCCGGCACCGGTTTCGCTGACCCGCTTTAACATCTTCGGGGAATCCGCAAACGTAATATCATCAATGCCGGCTTTATCAAACGGCGCAATTCCCCGAACAATCTTTTGGGAATCACCGTGGATTTCACCACCAATTAATTCAATCAATTCAGCTAATGATTTCTCCATGTCCGGTTCCTTAAAATGAGAATGACAGGATGGTAAAATTATTCGGACGATTTTGTCGTTGAATTATACTTTTCAATTAACTCATCCGTCATATCAATCGTACTCGGATAGTAAATGGCCGCACTTTTTTCAATAATCAGGAGGTATCCTTCTTTTTTTCCTATTTTTTCCGCTAAATCAAAAATATCATTTTTTAATTTTTCTACCTCTATTCCCTCAAGCTCCCTGAATTCCATCTGATACTTTTTCTGCATCGATTGGAAATCATATTTTTTAATTTCAAGTTCCCGCTGTTGTTCTTCTCGCTTTTCCTTGCTCATGACCATGGAATCCAGACGTATTTGCTCGGTAAGGCCCTCAATTTCTTTTCCAAGTTCGATCAGGTTGGTCTCCATCTCCCGTCCCTTTATCTGTATTTGCCCCTGAACCGCTTTACCGGCTTCAGATTCCGTAAGGACTCTTTGAAAATCAATAATTCCTATTTTCGCCACATCCGCCGCATATACCGGCAATACAAAAAAAACAACTAAAACCACTACGATAAAACCATATTTTCCGAGTCTCATTTAATAGCCCCCTTTTTTTGAAAAATATTATTCAACTTTATCCCTAAATAACTGACAACATCAGAATGGAAAAACAGCAGCCAACAATACAGGGCGTTGAAATCCTTCCTCCATTCCTAACAGACTCAAATTCATTACATTAAAAACAAAAACTGGGCGTTCTAAATGAAAATCGTTCATTTAATTGAAAATCTGGGCCATCACCAGAAAGAGGAATGCCTGTTTTTAAAATAATGTAATTTTTCTGGAAGAACTTCCATCCAACTCCGATATATAATATTGGGATAGATGACCCTCCACTACTTTCTGCCGGAGGAGCATTTTTGTATTGATATTTTGTTTTATAAGAATAAGCATAAGGATATTCCAAACAAAAAGCCGTGTTTTCAGACAACGAGTAAACAATTCCAGCATTAAAACCGATTCGGTTTCCTGTTTCCACTTTGTCAAGAACACCTTCATTTCGCTTTTGATTAACATCCACATCAAAGTTATATATATAATTTACATTACAAAAAATCGAGAAAGGAGCGATTAATTTGAATGCTGATAATTTCCAACATTCAGACAATTATAAGCAGGCACGGTGGCCTGCACTACGAGGTCTTTCGATTAACTCCGTAGGGTCGGTCACCGTGCCGACCGGTCTAGCTTAACCGAAGTAGATAACCAGAAATTTTAATTATTTAACCATATGCTCGATCCGATGTCTTGAGCTTAAATCCATTTTTCAGACTTTCCCTTGTAGCCTTCTACCTTCTACCTAATCCCCTATTTTTTTATTAAAAACTCCCCCCCATGGAGAATTCCCATCGTCCCGTGTCTTCTCCGGGTTGTGGATCAATAATATATCCCCGCTCCAGGCGTAAAGGTCCCATGGGAGAAAACCACCGGATACCAAATCCGTAACTATCACGCAAGCCGCTGTCAGATTCGCCTTCATCCGCCCAGGCATTTCCCGCATCATAGAAGAAAAGACCCACCAGACCACTTTCCTTTATTATAGGGAACAGGTATTCAACATTAAACTGAACAAATTCCGTTCCCCCGATTTCAATATCATCGTCAATAACCGGACCGATTTCCCGCCAGTCAAACCCTCTGACTGAATTAATACCGCCCAGATAAAACCGTTCATAATCCGGCAAATATTTATCAGATCGATCCCATATATATCCGCCCTCACCATGGAGAAATCCGACAGTGTCCCAGAATAAAGGAAAGTACCAACCCGTCTCAGCGGTTACTTTGGTATAACCAATATTCCCACCCAGGCCGGAATACTTGAGCGTGATGCTGTGCTTAGAACCATCCGAGGGATTAAACTGACGATTTCTGGAGTCATAAACAGCACTCAGGGAAACACTGCTTTCCGTGTTTGTTCCGGAATAAATATACGGTGATGCTTCTTCTGAAATATTACTAATATCACTGACATCAAAAGCATATTTTACATATCCCCGGGTATAATCCATCAACGGATATCCCATCCGGAGTCCGCCTCCGAAACTGTCCCGATCATAATCATCATAATCCCGTTCCATTTTATAGGCATCAACCCCTGCTGATAATGGAATATCAAACAACCACGGCTCCGTAAATCCAAAGGTATACTGCCGGGAGGTTCCGCCGGTCTGAACAGAGAACTCCAGTATCTGCCCCCGACCAAGAAAATTCCGTTCAGACACGGAAGCCATCACATAGAGACCATCCACCCCGCTGTATCCGCCACCGAAAGTAAAGGTGCCCGTGGGTTTTTCCACCACCTCGATGTCTAATATCATCTGATCTTCGGCCGAACCTTTATGGGGCTTAACTTTGACATCTTCAAAATAATCCATGCGGTATAAATCGGCGACACTTCGTTTTAATCGATTACTGCTGTAAAGTTCCTGTTCATAGACCTTTAACTCACGACGAATCACCTTGTCACGGGTTTTGGTATTTCCGTGGATGTTGATTCTTTCAAAATAAACCGGCTCATTTTTTGTAATATGAAACATAATACCAACAGTTAAATTCTCCGGATCCGTTTTGATTTCAGGGAACACATCGGCATGCGCATATCCCCTGTCTGCATAGATATCCGTGAGATTCAGCACATCCTGACGGATGGCGTCCCGGTTGTAATACTCTTGTTCCCCTACCTTGACATTGGATATGAGTTCGTCTTTTACAATAATAAAATCACCGCTCAAATCAACTTGCCCCATTTTAAAACGCGGACCCTCGTTGATTTTGATAAGAATGAATATCCACTCATCTACGTATTCAATCTCGGGCTCTCCGATTCTGGCTTCAGCATATCCATTGTTTTGATAAAAAGCAGTCAGTTGATAAATATCCTGCTGCAGCTCTTCGCGGTTCAACTCACCGGATGATGTCAGCCAGGACCAAAAACCTTTTTCAGATGTTTCCATCAGGTCTATTAATTCTTCTGAATCATAGGCACTATTTCCATCAAACGTAATCGTCTTGATGCGCACCTTATCACCTTCTTCGATTTCAAACTCCAGATTTGCCTGACTATTTTCCAAAGGATCAATGTTATATGTAACGTTGACGTTATGATAATTCTTATCCTTGTATAATGATTCGATAATTTTAATATTCCGGCGAACATTAAAAATATTCAGAATCGAACCGCTGCTGATATCTACATTTTCTTTGAGTTCTTCATCATCAATCACGACATTTCCGGAAAAATTGATTTCACGAATCGTGGGTTTTTCTTTAACAATAAAAATTACCGTATTGCCGTCAATTGATTCCTCAACTTCGACCCGGACATCGTCAAACCATCCCATCTTATAGATTGCCTGAAGGTCTTCAGAAAGTATGGATTTATTATATACATCACCGGCTTTTGCCCGGGTAACTCTTAAAATCGCATCTTCTTCTATACGCTGATTATTCTGCACCTCGATCTGCATGATCAGCACAACATTTTCTGCATTTTCAGCTTCTGCCGCAACGATCGTAATACAAGACAACCAGAGAACGATTATCAATCCCAACCCTTTTTGCATACAATTACACCATTTCATTTGATCTCAACCAGTTTACCTTCCACCAGAGTCATCTGTTTATCCATATACTCTGCAAGTTGCATATTATGTGTCACCGTAATTATCGTCATGTTGTATTCATCATTAAGTTCAAACAATAAATCATGTACCTGGCGACTGTTTTTCTTGTCAAGGTTTCCCGTCGGTTCATCCGCCAGAAGAATTGCCGGATTTAAAACAAGTGCCCGGGCCAGGGCGACACGCTGCTGTTCTCCGCCGGAAAGGTCCAGGACACGATGGGTTAGTCTTTCTTTAAGTCCTACCCGAACAAGAATCGCTTCTGCCCGTTCCCGAATCTGTCCGGCTGAGAAACCTTTGATCAATCCGGGCATTAATACATTTTCAAGTGCGGAAAATTCCGCCAAAAGATAATGAAACTGAAACACGAACCCCATGATTTTATTTCTGAATTCTGCCAGTTTTTTTTTATCAAATTCAAATACATCGGCGTTTTTATATAAAAGAGTACCGCTGTCCGGCTGATCAAGGGTGCCGAGGATATGCAGAAATGTCGATTTGCCGATGCCGGATTCCCCGACAATCGCGATTGTCTCACCGGAATAAATATCCACGGATAAGTTTTTCAATACATCAATGTGTGCGCCATTATTCCGATAGCTCTTATTCACACCTATTAAGGACATCAAAGGATCTGATTTATTTTGATTCTCCATTTTTAAATGGTGCTGACTATTATCTTTTTCTAACCGGTTAACCATATCGGAGAGCCTCAACCGGGTTGAGTTTAGACGCCCTGTATGCGGGATAAAGCGTTGAGGTAAAACAGATTGCCATAGCCGCTGCAATAATGATAAATACATCTGTAAATTCAAGTTGTACCGGCAAGCTGGTAAAATAATAGACATCTCCGGGAAGTTCGATAAACTTATAATATTTTAAAACAACACAGGCCAGAATGCCAAGTACAACGCCGGTCGCTGTTCCAATAAAGCCAATTACCGTTCCTTTAAAAACAAAAATTTTCCAGATATTCCTGTCTGTTGCGCCCATGGCCTTTAAGATTGCAATATCCTGGGTTTTTCCCATTACCATCATAATCAGGGTACTGGCTATATTAAACGCGGCGACCATAATAATCAGAGTCAAAATCACGAACATTGCCTTTTTTTCAAGCTTCAGTGCTGAAAAGAAATTCCGGTTCATCTGCATCCAGTCCATCGTCCAGTATGGAAATCCTAAATCAGTTAAAATAGTTTGTGATATATTATCAGCACGATAGATATCATCCACCCGGACCCCGATACCGGAAACCGAATCCCCGATTTTAATCAGATTCTGGGCGGTCTTTAAATGGATAAAAGCTAAAGAAGCATCATATTCATAAAAACCGGACTCGAAAATCCCCGTCACTTCAAATCGTTTCATTGTCGGCATATGGCCAATGGGCGACATCATGCCCTTGGGAGATATCAGGTAAATTATCTCACCTTCAGCAGCCCCAATCGTTAAGGCAAGTTCCTTGCCTAAAATAATCCCAGGCGAC
>JAQIBZ010000425.1 GCA_027858815.1 Desulfobacteraceae bacterium | reverse complement strand
AATAGCAAAAGCTTTAAACACTCTGCGTTCAAGACATGATACGTCTCTTAGACAACTTCGAAATGCAGTGATTGCTCATAAAGAACACGATACAATGAGCCAAATAAAAATAATTGGTGAATTAAATTTAAAAGATATTAACTCTCTTTGTATTGATATTATAAATTGGCTTACCTCTTTCATACATTATTCAACTGATTTAATAAAATTAATGGCTTACGAGTTCAATAAAACATAGTTTGGGCTAACCATCCGCTCAATCCGTAGCCAGATGTACCGCTGTGGTTTTAGTGAGTTTTCAGTAACGACAGTGTGATTAACAAACACAATAATAACATATAAATTAATTACTTATGACATCAAACAACTACCTCTTAATCAGTAGGTTCACGGTTCGATTCCGTGACGGCCCACCAGACAAATAAGGCATTTACATGGATTACTGTAAATGCTTTTTTTATTTTAAAGCTAATGCCCCAGAAAAATCACCCGTTATCAAGGAGGACGCTATGGACATTCAAATGCAACCATTAGAATGTCAGAATAAATTCCACGCAAGTGTTTCCCCGGCAGTGCTTTCTCCTAAAATTCCGCAAGACAGAAATCGTCACTCCGGTAAAGTGATTCCCATTCACCCTCAGATGCTCCAGGCAAAAAAAACAACAGATATCTTAAGCCCCGTTAGGGCCGTGGAAGAAAAATGCCGCATTGACCACACCAAACGACAGGCACAACGACAATACAAACACTTTCCTGCGGAATCAACATCAAGGTCCTCCCCGCCTCCGGGACCGTCTTATATTTCAATCAGGTTCTCTGAATTAATATTCACAAAGAATCATTTTCATGATATATTTTGAATCTCCAAAACTGCTTGACAGTAGTTTCGGAGATTGTTATTAAAGATAGTTTTTATAGATATTTATTTTCATCCTTGCTCTGTTTAATAAAGGACAGGGCTTTATATCCAAAAGGAGGGCACATGAACCATTACGAGACAATATTTATTGTCGATCTGGACACAACAGAAGCGGATCAGGAGACCATTTTTGAAAAGCTGAAATCAATGATCTCGGCTGACGGGCAACTGATCCTGTTTGATGACTGGGGCACCCGAAAATTTGCCTATGAAATCAGGAAAAAGAAACAGGGGCGGTATGTCCGTTTAGATTATTGCGGAGCCGGACCTCTGGTCGATGAAATGGAACGGCTTTTCCGTTTAGATTTTCGCATTTTAAAATACATGACTGTTCTGCTTGGACAGGACGTTGACCCCGAGTCATTGATAATCGTCGAAGATGAACCGGAAACAAAAGCAGAAACTGCAAAAGCAGAAACTGTGAAAACAGAAGATGTGAAAACAGAGACTGTGAAAGCAGAAACTGTGAAAGCAGAAGATGCACCTTCCGCTGAAGCGTCTGCTGAAGAAGCCGTGACATCTGAAACTACAGAAACCGAATCAGCAACAGAGGAGTAAATATAATGGCTGGACCACAAAAAAGAAAATTTTTTCACCGACGAAAAGTTTGCCGGTTCTGTGCTGACAGTACCCTGGTAATTAATTATAAAGATGTCAATATGCTGCGCTACTTCATTTCAGAGCGGGCAAAAATAATTCCAAGACGTATTTCCGGCACCTGTGCCAACCATCAGCGTGAACTTGCCAGAGCAATAAAACGCAGCAGATCAATTGCCCTGCTGCCGTATGTCGGCACACTGGATACGTAAAAAAACTAACTTTCCACAGTTGTTGAAATTTATACAAGGAGAAAAGGAGGGGTGGAAACTGCAAATCTAAAAGAAGATTATAAAAAATTAGTGCTCGGCATTACGCTGACCTCTTTGATTTGCGCTCTTTCTATTTCAATTCCGGTAATCGGTTTCATTTTTTTCCTTGTTGCACCCTTGCCGGTACTGTTCTACCGGATTCGTCTGAGAACAAAAAAAACGGTCATTATTATTTTTTGTTCATTGGCATGTTTGATGTTTTTATCCGGCGGACTGTCTGCTGACATTTTTTTTATTGCCGGCATGCTGTTACTTGGATTCTCCATGGGAGAATTTGTTGAAAGAAATCTGCCGGTTGAAAAAATTATCGGGTACGCGTGCGGCGTTGTTTTATTTACAGCGACATTTGCCCTGGCATTATACGGCAATATATCAAATCTGGGTCTCAGCCGTTTGGTTTCCGACTATATCGGCCAAAACCTTGCATTGACCCTTGCTTTATATAAAAATATGGGAATGCCGGAAGAAAGTATCACGATGCTTTCAAATTCCATGGAACAAATCAGGTATGTGCTGGTCAGAATTTTACCGTCTATTTGTACAGCAGGCCTTTTGTTTTCAGCCTGGCTGAATTTTTTACTGGCAAAAATCGTACTCAGAACTGAGACATCTGCTTATCAGTCATTTGTTCAGTTAAATACCTGGAAGTCGCCGGATTATCTTGTCTGGGGCGTCATCGGATGTGCGCTGATGCTGATGCTGCCCGTCAGTTTTTTTAAAATGCTGGCATTAAACGGCATGGTTGTTTTAACAATCATTTATTTTTTTCAAGGAATTGCGATAATATCATTTTATTTTGAAAAAAAGAAAATTCCGATGGCAATCAGGACATTATTATATGGTACGATCATCATTCAACAGATATTTTTACTTGTGATTGCCGGCATTGGTTTTTTTGATGTATGGCTGAATTTCAGACGACTGGGAAGTGATAATAACAAAGACAAACAGATTCCTCTGTCTTCATAATTTTTTTAACAAAAAACTTATGGCTTTTATACTTGCGGAGATTATAATATGAAAGTAATTTTCAAAGAAACAATAGAACCATTGGGTATCATCGGCTCGGAAGTTGATGTCAAAAACGGATTTGCGCGCAATTTTCTTATCCCCAGGGGTAAAGCAGTTTTTGCAACCCCGCAGAACCGAAACGTACTGGCACAGGAAAAGGTAAAACTGGACCTGCAGATTGCCAAAGAACGTGCAACGGCTGAGGAAATGGCCAAAAAGATTGAAAGCGTTGTCTGCAAGGTAACAGCAAAAGTTGCCGAAGAAAACCGCTTATATGGTTCGGTGACAACCCGTGAGATCATGGATGCCCTCATCGCTCAGGACGTTGATGTGCTCAAACGGATGATTTTACTTAAAGACCCGATTAAAGAACTTGGTACTTACAAGATCCCCATCCGGATATACAAGGATATTGAACCTGAAATCACCCTTGAGGTAACAGCCGGGTAAGATTTTTTATAGCTGGGCATCCTTAGAATTCAGCGATCAAATTGATGGCGTCGTAAAAAATCCCATCTACTGCGTTGTTGCAATTTTTCAGCCACTCAAGATACTACATGTATGATTTCTTGTCTGAAAAATCACTACGCCTTGCCATATTTCATGGTATTGGTGGAACTTTTATCTTAGCCATCTGGATACTTTTTACGAGAGCTTTCTACTCTTGAAAATGATTTGCATCAACACCGGTTACCGGTGTTGATATTTACTCACGGCAACGTAATATATTAACTTGAATATATTGCGTTGCTGTTGTTTCGTCATTTTTTTATTGACCGACCCGTCTCGAACTGTCTTATTCACTCTTTTATCTTCAGAATTTATTTGACCATGAGCAAAAACAGAACCAAAAACAGTACCCCACCCGCCAGCAACCTGCCGCCGCAAAATATTGACGCAGAGGAATCCATTATCTCCGCTGTTCTGCTGGATAACTATACGCTGCTGAACATTTTAGATATTCTCTCAGCGGAAGATTTTTATCGAACCGCACACCAGAAGATTTTTAAGACCATCATCGAAATGTCTCACAAGAATGAGCCTATTGATCTGGTCACCCTGGCCAATGCACTGAAAAGCAATAATCAATTAGATGAAATCGGTGGAGCCGTTTTTCTGGCAAAACTGATGGATACGGCACCGATTCCTGCCAATGCGGTGGAATATGCAAAAATCATACGGGATAATGCGTCTTTACGCCGCATGATCAAAGCGGCAAGTGATATTTCAAACCACTGTTTTGATAACTCGGCATCCGTTGATGATGTAATTGATTTTGCAGAAAGCACCATTTTTGATATTGCAGACAGCAAAGGCAAACTTTCATACTATCCCCTCAGCATGGCCATTGATGCAAACATCGATGCACTGGTCGAACGACGGGGCAATAAATCCTTGATCAGCGGCATACCTACGGGCTATAAAAAGCTGGACACATTAACCTCCGGACTTCAGGGGTCGGATCTCATCATCCTGGCGGCCCGTCCCGGTATGGGGAAAACTGCTTTTGCTTTAAACATTACCCGGAATATCGCTGTAGATGCAGAAGTCCCGGTTGTTTTCTTTTCCCTGGAAATGTCAAAAGAACAGCTCTCCATGCGGCTTCTCTGCTCTGAAGCACGGATTGATTCAACATCAGTACGAAGCGGTTTTTTCAGTGATGATGACTGGAGCAAACTGACAGATGCCGCAGATATTTTATCAGAAGCCCCTATTTTCCTTGATGACTCTTCTGAGCTTACTTCTCTGGACGTTAAAACCAAAGCACGGCGGCTGAAACTGGAAAAAAATATCGGATTGATTGTTATTGACTATCTCCAACTGATGAAAGCAAGAAAGATGTCAGACCGCCGTGACCTTGAAATCTCTGAAATGTCCCGGTCCTTGAAATCTTTAGCAAAAGAATTAAATGTCCCGATTATCGCCCTTTCCCAGCTGAACCGGTCTCTGGAAGGGAGAACCGATAAACGTCCCCAACTTTCTGATTTAAGGGAATCCGGCGCACTGGAACAGGATGCGGATATTGTCATGTTTATTTACCGGGACGAAGTCTACAATAAAGATGAAAATAATCCTGACAAAGGCAAAGCGGAAATAATTATTGCCAAACACCGTAGCGGCCCCACCGGTGTTCAGCAGCTTTCATTTTTGAGTACCTATACCCGGTTTGAAAATATTGCCTACGGGTATGATGAATATGAATCTACCGGGGAGCCGGATTACAACTAGAAGCTATCTCAAAAAAAATCTAATACTCAATAACTGTGTTGCGCTCCAACTCAAAATGCTCATTTATAGGAATAAACTCCGCTTTTTCGTTGGATCGCGCCTTGTTCTTGAGCACAATATTTATTTTGAGACGGCTTCTAAATATAGAAATATACTGCACGCGTTTATGGAAAAACGATTTTCTTAATGAAAAAAAAACTGTCTGGAAATACAACCGGCCTTAAAGCAACTCAAATCCGACGGATTGAGGACCTTTACAATTACCGGATACCCTCTGAGTCGATAATAACACCCCAGGTAATTGAATCACTCTGCACCCTGTCTTTTGAAATCAGCCGCCAGATCGGACTGTTGGTAAACCGTTCAGGTAAAATAATATTTGTTGTAATCGGTGATCACAAGGGGATCATGCTCCCGGACACCAGTGACTACCGGACGCCGCCCGGACGACTCAAAGGCCTTCGATATCTCCATACACATATTAAGGATGAAGCGTTAACAAAAGATGACCTTACCGACCTTGCCCTTTTACGGCTTGATTTGATTGCTGCTATTACCGTATCAGATACCGGACTTGCCCATCAGATTCATTTGGCAACTATTTTTCCGAATCAATCCGCCAAAGTACCTTACCAGATTCATCCGCCCATTGCCCCGGATAAACTGGACATCAACTGCCTGCAGCTGATTGCGTCCATCGAGACCGAATTATCTCAGGTCACCGGCCTGCATGATGTTGCCCCCGGAATCGAACGCGCGATTCTCATCAGTGTCACCTCGTCTTCGGTAATGAATGCCGAAGCTTCCATTACCGAGCTCAAAGAACTGGCACGATCCAGCGATATCTTTGTACTGGATTCGGTTATACAGCACCGAAAAAAAATTGACGCCCGATTTCTTCTCGGGCGGGGAAAATTAGAGGATTTAAGCATTCTGGCCATGCAGAAAGGCGCAACCCTGATCATATTTGACCAGGAACTCAACCCTTCTCAGATAAAATCCATCACCGATAAGGTCGATCTCAAGGTGATCGACCGGACCCAGCTTATTTTAGATATCTTTGCCCGACGGGCCCAGACCAGAGAAGGAAAATTGCAGGTAGAACTGGCCCAGCTCAAATATATGATGCCGCGACTGATTAAACAAAACACGGCCCTGTCAAGGCTGGCCGGCGGTATCGGCGGGCGGGGACCCGGTGAAACCAAACTGGAAGTCGATCGACGACGGATTCGTGACAAGATTACACGCATTGAAAAAGGACTCAAGCAGGTAAAAAAGCAACGCCGGCTGCAAAAATCAAAACGCGAAAAAAAAGGATTGCCGGTCATTTCCATTATCGGTTATACGAATGCCGGAAAATCAACCCTGTTAAACACACTGACAAAAAGCAAGGTTTTAGCAGAAAGCCGCCTTTTTGCAACACTGGACCCGTCCAGCCGGCGAATGAAATTCCCGAAAGATACGGAAGTCATTATCACTGACACCGTCGGATTTATCCAGGACCTTCCCAAAGAACTTAAAGTAGCATTCAGTGCAACCTTAGAAGAACTTGAAAGCGCGGATTTGCTGCTCCATGTCATTGACTGCAGTAATCCTGACTATCAAACACAGATTGCGTCGGTTAATAATATTCTTGAAGACTTAAAAATTAATCAAATCGAAACGATTAATGTACTGAACAAAAAAGATCTCATCAATACCGATACAATGGAAGGAATTATAAAAGAAACCAGCGGCATACCGATTTCTGCCAAAAAAGCGGCAACACTTCAGCCGCTGATTGATAAAATGCATGCCAGCGTCCTGGCACCAAAACCTTACACTTCTCATTAAAGTTTATAATTTCAGCGACTAAACCCATAAGCGCAAAATCAATGAAACCTATTGACGAAATTGCGTGATTTGATATTATTAAATGGATATGGACTTAAATCTTATAAAAAATACCGGTATTGGCGCGGCATATAAAAGTGCTGATATCATCAATAGTTTTTCAGGTAAATTAACCTCTGTCAAAAAAAAGGGGCCCATTGACCTGGTCACGGAAGCTGACTTAGCATCTGAAAAAAATATCATCGAAACCATTCATTCAAGGTTTCCGGAACATGAAATTTTAGCAGAAGAAAGCGGATTAAATAAAACAGGCGATTCGACTTGCCAGTGGATCGTCGACCCTTTGGACGGCACGACAAACTTTGCTCATCAGATTCCGATTTTTGCCGTATCTATTGCCTTTGCAGTAAACAATGAAATAAAGGTCGGCATTGTGCTCAACCCGGTATCCGGTGAACTTTTTACCGCTGTCCGCGGACAAGGGGCGACGTTAAATGGTAAAAAAATAACGGTTTCAAAAGAAAAAAGATTATCCGAAAGCTTGCTGGTAACTGGTTTTCCATACGACGTTAAGCAAATGATGTACCCGCTCATGCTTCGATTTAAACGATGTATTGCAGCATCCCGCGGCATCCGGCGTTTGGGGTCGGCAGCCCTTGACTTGTGTTTTGTTGCCTGCGGAAGATTTGAGGGTTTCTGGGAAGAAAACTTAAAACCCTGGGATACAGCTGCCGGATGGATTATTGCTGAAGAAGCAGGAGCCAGGATTACCGATTTTTCAGGAGCGCCGTACACTCTGGACAAAAAAGAAATACTGGCAACCAATTGCCATATTCATAATGAATTGAAATTAACACTGGAGATATAAAAAATATATTATGCGTGACCTATTAAAAGCCAAACTCGTTGATAATTATCTTGAATGTTTCGGCGATCTTAATTTAACAGATCCTATCTGCCGCAAATACTGCGCATTACGGTTAAAATGTGCCATTGAACAGATTGAGCAGGATCGTCTGGTACAACTTGAAGACCTGATTAATGTTCAGGAGATTCCACTGAAGGTACAGTAAAAAACTGACTAAACCATCATCTTTCCGGGGTTTAAAATCCCTGCCGGGTCAAATGCGAATTTAATTCTTCTCATTAATGCAAGGGATTCTGCGCTGATCTCTTTTGTCATATAAGCGGACTTTGTAATTCCCACACCATGCTCACCGGATATGGTTCCGCCAAGGGCCAGGGTATAATCAAATATTTCCTCCACCGCCTGATTCGCTTTTTGCAGTTGGGCAGTCACCCGTTTATCCAGCATGACATTGACATGAATATTGCCATCACCGGCATGACCGAAACTGACCATTGTCAGCCCGGTTTCCCGGCTTAAAGATTGTATCTTTTTTACCATATCCGGGATTTTGCTTCGGGGTACGACTATATCTTCGTTGATTTTATCCGGTCCGTATTTAAACAGTGCAGGTGAAACAGCTTTCCGGGCTCTCCACAGGATTTCAGCATCCTGACGATTTTCAGCTGTTTTAATTTGCCTGGCACCGGATTTTTCACATACAGTTATCACACGACGCAGCGCATGCGACACTTCATGTTCAAAACCATCGACATCAATGATCAATATGGCTTCCGCATCCGTCGGAAGTCCGCCTTTCATATACTCTTCGACGCACCGGATGGAGGCATTATCCATATATTCAATAGATCTTGGGATAATTCCCTGTCGGATTATCTCCGATACGGTCTCAGCTGCTGTTTCAATACTGTCATAAATTACTGTAATGGTCTGTACTGCATCCGGTAACGGAAGCAGACGAAGAATCAGCCGGGTGATAATACCGAGTGTTCCTTCCGAACCCACAATCAGGCGCGTTAAGTCATACCCGACCACCCCTTTTGCTGTCTGCACCCCGGTTTTAACGATTTCACCGGTCGCCAGAACCACCTCCAGGCCCAGGACATAATCACGGGTTACCCCGTATTTGACTGCTTTTGGTCCACCCGCACATTCGGCCGCATTTCCGCCCAGTGTTGAGAAATCAGCACTGGATGGGTCCGGCGGATAAAAAAGGCCGTGTGACGCTACCGCTTTCTGAAAATCACCGGTTATCACTCCGGGTTCGGCTACTGCCACCAGATTATCTTTATCAATATCAATGATTCGGTCAAATCGTGTCATGGCCAAGACAACCCCGCCTTTAACGGGCAATGATCCGCCGGTCATGCCTGAACCCGCACCGCGCGGGGTGACGGAAAATCCGTATTGATTGGCAAGTTTTAAAACAGATGCCACTTCTTCTGAGTTTTTAGGAAAAACAACCGCATCCGGATAGTGAAAATCCGGTGTCGTATCATAGGCATAACATAAAATGTCTTCTTTTTTATTTAAACAATTGGACTTGCCTACAATGCTTTCAATTTTTTTAAAAACCTTATGAGAAAAAGCCATGGGTATGTATCAGGACCTTCCGGAACTTAGCTTCTGCTCAATAATATCCAACTGCTTTTTCATTTCACCTTTTTTCTTTAATTCTTTTTCCACTGCATTAATAGAATGGATGACTGTGGCATGATATCGATTAAAGTTTTTCCCGATGGACTGAATGGTCTGACTCGTATGACGGCGGGATAGAAATATGGCTAATTGCCTTGGGCGGACAACCGCCTGTTTTCGGGATTTTGAAATCATATCTTTAACGGTAATTCCAAATTCACTGGAAACCACTTTTTTGATCACATCAATAGTAATTGTTGTCTGGGTTGAAATAATATTTTTAACGATGCTTTCGGCCAGCGCCAGATCAACCGGCATACCTAAAAGGCAGGATTTTGTAGTGACACCGATCAGCCCGCTTTCCAGAACCCTTACATTTTGTTTTAATTCACTTGCCATAAACTCGATGACTTCTGACGGCACACGAAGTGATTTATCTCTGGCTTTATGCCGTAATATTTTAACCCGGGTTTTAAAATCAGGCGGTTCTATCTCAGAAATCAGACTCAGTGCAATCCTGGATTTTAAATGGTCACTCATCTTCGGAATTTTGGATAACGGAATACTGCTTGAATAAATTATTTTTTTACCGGTCTCATTTAAATAGTCCAGGGTTAATGCCAGCTCTTCCTGGGTCCGGGTTCGCCCGGACAGCATATGAATATCTTCTAATAAAAGCACATCACAGCAGGCTTGGTATTTCTTTTTAAATTCATTAATGGAATTTCTTTTAAATGCCATGACCATCTCATTGGTGAAATCTTCTGCGGTAATATAAAAAACCCGTTCATTCGGCAAATGTGAAAGAATCTGATGCCCGGCGGCCTGGGCCAAATGACTTTTCCCCATACCCGGAGGTGCAAACAATAACAATGAATTTTGTGACGGTTTTTTCTGGGAAGCCAGTGATAATGCCGCCATATAGGCAAAATCACTGTTATTGCCGACGACAAAACGGTCAAATGTGAAATCCCGCCGAAGCATCCGCCCATTCCTGGGGCGAACATTCAGCTGCGGCAACGTCAGCTGGGTATTGAGATCTTCCGTTCTTCTAATCAGCGGTCTGGCACTACCGCCGTTTCCCCGTGACACCTCCAGTAAAAAATTATATCCATCCCCGGCAACCCGATTCAGTTCATTCTTTATCAGTGTGCCGAAATTTTCGATAATCCGCTTTTTTAAAAAATTATTGGGACAGATCAGTACGATATTTTCGCCGGTTGCTTTACAAAACTGAACCGGCTCAATCCACATTTTATAAACATGGGAAGGGATACTTTCTTTTATCGTACCTTTAACTTTTTGCCAGATTTTTTCCATAGAAACTTTTTCCTTACCAATTCACGCATGAAACATGCTAAAAATACTACTTGTTGGGGCCATTAAAATCGGTTACAAAAGACAAAATAAAACCACAAAAAACAAAAAACCATTCCGCTGTACAAATAAATGAAAGGATAAAAATATTGTTCATGGTTAATTTTAAGGATAGCGCTGATTGATCAAGAAAACATCAGCAGGAATTTGGAGACACTTATAAAGTATATTCACAAGTGCGTCAAATTGTGTATTTGGCGATATTTCTTTTTTTGCACATGACTTTTAAACAATCTATATCCCCTTTATTCAAGGCATGTTAGGTGCCATGGTTAGTACAACTATTTAAAACTTCAAACAATTCTTTCATTTTTGCAAATCACCAGCAATATTAAGGCGCTTCGGAATATTTAGTGATTTTATCAACAAACCATTACCTTTAATTTCTTCATATTTTCGTTAAATTTCATCGATTTTTACAAAAATTTGACAATTGGAAAACAAAACCTGAACACTGTTTACCACAATTTTGTTTTTGGCTGACAATTCACTTTGTTGCACGGACATCAACATCATTGAAGATATTTTTTAAAAGTTTTTTTTGAAATATTATCATCACAAATCCATTGCTGCGTAAAATAACGGTCTTTTTTCAAAAAAACAGTTAAAAAATTTATTTATGTACTGAACCTGAAATCGGCTGGAGCCAATGCATGATGACAAAAGTAACCACCGGATTAGAACGTTTTATAGCAGGATCTCATAAACCACTTAAAAATCGCAGGATCGGGCTTTTATGCAACCCGGCGTCTGTTGATTCCCGACTACAGCATGCCAAGTATCTGCTTCAGCAAAAATTCCCCGGACAGCTGACCGCACTGTTTTCACCCCAGCATGGTCTTTTTGCTGAAAAACAGGACAATATGATTGAATCTGATGATTTGATCGATGATGACCTTAAAATACCTGCATTCAGCTTATACGGCACAACCCGGATTCCCACCCCGCAGATGTTTGATCATATTGACACGCTGATCATAGACCTCTTAGATGTCGGCACCCGGGTCTATACGTTTACGTCAACGGTGTCCTATTGCCTGGAAGTCGCAGCAAAACTGAATAAAGAGGTCATTGTCCTTGACCGCCCGAATCCGGTCAACGGAATTCAGGTTGAGGGGAATTGTCTTAACCTGTCCGTTTCTTCTTTTGTGGGAAGATACCCCATCCCCATGCGGCATGGACTGACCATGGGCGAATTTGCCGCATATATCAATCAATCGCATAACATCAACTGTGACCTGAAAATCATTCCCATGAAAGGGTGGCACCGGCGGATGTATTTTCAGGATACCGGGCTCCCATGGATACTGCCATCGCCCAACCTGCCCACGCCGGCTTCGGCCGTGGTGTATCCGGGTCAGGTGATATGGGAAGGAACCAATATTTCAGAAGGCCGGGGAACAACGCTGCCGTTTGAACAATTTGGCGCACCATTTATTAATATTGAAAAGATTCTTTCTTTTATTAAAGGCCCCAAAGTTCCGGGTGGGCTGCTCCGGCCGGTGGCTTTCGAACCCACATCAAACAAATGGGCAGGACAAGTATGCAAAGGATTTCAGATCCATGTTACAGATCCCTATCAGTTTAAACCGTATCTGACATCTTTGCACTTGCTTCAGGCAATCATTTTTCATCACAATAATCAGTTCCAGTGGAAATCCCCGCCCTATGAGTATGAATGGGAAAAACTGCCAATGGATATGATTCTCGGGAATCAAAATATACGCCGACAGATCGAAAATATCGATGACATCGAATCGATTCGCAAAGGCTGGGAAAGCGAACTGAACGACTTTCTTTTATCAGCCAGAAAATTTTATTTATATGAATAAATAATTCGAATATATACGGACAGCAGTTACGCCTGCGGATTATTGATCAACGAATGGAAGACAAAAAAAAATATATCACTGATTAAATCTATCCGGCAACGGATGACACCGTTTAATGATTTAAAAATCATTAAAGTCAGGGGGCACAGCGGACTTCCCGGCAACGAAAAGGCGGATCAACTGGCCACAGCCGCCATCGCCGCACAAAAAGATTCAGAATAAACACTGAATTGAAAACGAGTTGGAGCAGTTAAGAAACAAGGCATT